>JAIDJW010000026.1 GCA_029052015.1 Paramuribaculum sp.
ATCTAATTTTGTATAACCCTAAGTATTAACCTGTTATAAAATATTTTGGAAAACTTCGCGGCATCAACAATTAGAAGACATTTTCAATAAAGTATATTATTGCGTGCGCAAAAGCTATTGACTTTGAATAAAATCCGTAGTTCTGCCGCATAGTATAATTGCACGATGTGTTGAGTTCTGACAGCGATTAAAAGCGGTAGAATTGGCAGAATTTGTTTTAAATCGCTAAATTTGCAGACTAATACGCATTAGATTATCACACTTTACGTCAGCATGGGAAAGAAAGCACAATTCGGGTCAAAGATCGGACTTATAGCCGCAACCGTCGGCTCGGCGGTAGGTCTGGGCAATGTATGGCGTTTTCCTGCAGAAGCGCAGGCTAACGGGGGCGCGGCATTCCTTATCATATATGTATTGTGTGTGTTTATTCTTGGAGTGCCGGTCATGGTAAGCGAATTTGCCATAGGACGGGCAGGGCGCAGCGATGCTGTAGGCTCATTCAAGAATATAGGGGCACCAAAGCAGTGGTGGATTGTCGGCGGTCTTGCCATTTTTGCAAGTTACATGATATTATGCTTCTATATGGTGGTTGCCGGTTGGACAATAGAATATCTATGGAATTCCATAACAGGTAGCCTTTATGATATTCCTGCGGAAGTGCCTGCAGAATCGGCTTTTGTCGCCAAAATGAAAGAATTGATAAGTTCCAGTATCAATCCGCTTATAGCAACTTATGTTGTAGTAATCATTAATATCGGAGTACTTATGGGCGGTGTCCAAAAAGGGATAGAGCGCTTAAGCAATATATTGATGCCGATTCTGTTTTTGGTGCTCATTGTGATGTGCTGCGTGTCATTATCGCTTGATAAAGCAGCCGCCGGTGTAGAGTACTTCCTTAATCCGGATTTCAGCAAACTCTCGCCTGCGGTTGCACTAAACGCACTCGGTCAAGCATTTTTTTCGCTCAGCCTTGGCATGGGTATACTCATAACATACTCGTCGTATTTCCCGAAATCGACAAAACTCACGAAAACGGCCATAACAGTGAGTCTGCTAGACCTGCTTGTGGCAATAATGATGGGACTTATTATTTTTCCGGCTATCACCACCTTCGGGCTTCAGGATGCCGGGCTCGAGGGAACGACTCTCGTATTCGTCACGCTTCCTGAGGTTTTCAGGATGATGCCGCTTACAGGGCTATGGTCAACTCTGTTTTTTCTCCTTCTTACTGTTGCAGCTGTGACAAGTACCATTTCTATTGCGGAAGTGACTGTTGCCTTTGTGTCAGACCGCTTCAAGATAAAAAGATATAAGGCCTGCCTGATAACTATGTTGCCTCTTTTTGTGTTCAGCACAGTTTGCTCGATGTCACTGAACGGGAACTATGGTCTTGATATCGCAGGAATGCCTGTCTTTGATTTTCTTGACAGCGTGGCCACCAACATCTTACTGCCAATTGTATCTATCGGCTTGTGTGTATATCTCGGCTGGTTTGCCCCAAAAAGCATTCTGCCGGATGAAATATCCAACCGTGACACGGTTAGCCGTCATCCTTATACTCTAATTCGCTTTGTGATAAGATATATCGCCCCAACGCTTATCGCACTTGTACTTGCAAGCTATTTTCTGCATGGCTGACAAAAATTTCACATCAGGCGAGAAACGGGGACTCATAATACTGGTTGCGCTGATAGCAATCATTGTAGGGTGGACCCTGATTTCAAGAAGCTGCGCGACTTCTCACGAGGCTTCTTGCACTATAGTTGCGTCAGATACAATCGCACCAAAAGCAATCATTAAAATTAAATCCGCGGGAGACTCAACTTCAACTCGCAAAAAAAAGAAACAAGCCCGCAATAAAAACCGTCGTCCGGACGGCAAGCAACGGGATTATCTTTCAGAACCGGCTTATGACAATTGACAAGAAAACAGACAGGGCACAATTTGCCACCAAACTCGGAGTAATAGCCACCACGGTAGGCTCAGCTGTAGGTCTCGGAAATATATGGCGTTTCCCTTACGAAGCCGGAAGCAATGGCGGAGGCGCTTTCATGCTCTGCTATATATTTTTTATTTTCGTAATCGGTGTGCCCGTAATATGTGCGGAATTCATGATGGGAAGAGGCACCCGCAGCAATATTCTCGGCGCATATCGCAAGCTGTCACCAAACGGCAAGTGGTATATCGCCGGATATATGGGGATTCTCGCATCTGTTGTTATTCTCAGTTTTTACTCCGTTGTTGCAGGATGGACTCTCGAATACTTCACTCAGTCGCTGCTTGGTGGCATGGAAATGTCCTCCGCCTCGGAATACCATGAAGAGTTCAGCAATTTTTCTACTGATGGAGTGCGCCCCGTGGTGTGGACGATAGTTTTTCTTGTCGTAAATTATGTGATTTTGGCACGTGGAGTTACGAAGGGGATTGAAAAGATGTCCAATATCCTTATGCCTCTGCTCTTCCTTCTGCTGTTAATATTCTGCATAAACTCACTTACACTCGACAAGGCATCTGCGGGTCTTGCGTTTTTGTTTCATCCGGATTTTTCAAAGATAACTCCGGGCATGCTGTTGTCGGCTATGGGTCAGGCATTTTTCTCGCTTAGTCTCGGTCTGGGGTGTATGACTACATACGCATCCTATTTCAGCGACAAAACCAGGCTTGGACGTAGCGCAGTGATTACAGCCGGGCTTGATACTCTTGTCGCAATGCTCGCAGGCGTGATTATATTTCCGGCGGTGTTTTCATTCGGAATGTCACCGCAGGCCGGACCGACGCTTGTTTTTGAAGTCCTTCCGGCGATTTTTCACAGCCTTCCCGGAGGCATGGTGTGGTCATCGCTTTTCTTTTTTCTGCTTGTGCTGGCATCACTGACTTCTACAATTTCAATGAGTGAGATTTCAATTGCATTTATGGTCGAAGAAAAGGGGATGAAGCGACGCACCGCCACTCATGTCAACACATTAATCGCCATGGTTTTCGGCACTCTATGTGCACTCAGCTTCGGTCCGCTTGCCGATGTCAGAATATTTGGAATGACTTTCTTCAATGCGTTTGACTATCTGTCATCAAACATTCTCCTGCCCCTCGGCGGCATGATTGCCTCTGTATTCGTAGGGTGGTTCGTTGACCGCAAATTTATCAGGGAGCAGATGACCGACAGTGGTACTATCCGCTTCCGAGCCCTGGGACTGATTGTTTTCTGCCTGAGATATATCGCTCCGACAGGTATCGCTCTCGTTTTTCTCAACTCCATCGGTGTGCTTTGACTTGCTTTTACGCCTATTTATGGTTAACTTCGCAAGCGCATAGACCAATAGCAATATACCATAGTGAAATTCACATTAAATATAAAAGGTTGTCTCGCATCATACAACAAGCCGGTTGTGATGGGGATAATAAACGTCACTCCCGACTCTTTCTATGCCGGCTCGAGAAAATCCGGTGCCCAAATTGGTGTCACAGCAATAGAAATGCTCACTCACGGAGCCGAAATGCTGGATTTGGGGGCATATTCGTCCCGACCGGGGGCTGATGATGTGACGCCTCGGGAGGAGATGGCGCGCCTGAGGAGCGCGATGAAGGAAATTCGTGCGGCTGCCCCCGAGGCAATTGTATCAGTAGATACATTCCGCGCGGATGTCGCGAAAATGTCAATCGAGGAACTTGGCGCTGATATAATCAACGACATTTCCGGCGGCTTGCTTGACAAAAACATGATAGCGACTGTGGCGGAGCTAAAAGTGCCATATATCCTAATGCACATGAGGGGAACGCCAGCTACCATGCAGCAGATGTGTGATTATCCGCATGGTGTTACAGCCGGCGTCATCAAAGAATTGTCGGAAAGGATTGATGCTGCTGCGGGTGCGGGAATCTGCGACATCATCGTCGACCCCGGATTCGGTTTCGCAAAAACGGTAGAGCAGAATTATCAGCTTCTTTGCGACCTGCCGCTGCTTGGCAAGGCTTTCGGGCGCCCGATACTTATAGGAATTTCACGGAAATCCATGCTTACAAAGCCGCTCGGCATCACTCCGGCTGATGCTTTGCCCGCTACAGTAGCGGTGAATGCCATTTCTCTTGAAAAAGGAGCCTCAATCATTCGCGTGCATGATGTAGAGGCTGCCCGCCAATGCGTCGAAGTGTTTAATATCACACACACTTACATTCAAAAATAATCTGAATATGGACGGATTCGGAATCAGAGATGCTCTGGATATAGCAATAGCTGCGCTACTGCTGTTTTATCTCTACAGAATCATGAAGGAGAGCGGCACCATAAACATATTCTTTGGTGTGCTGGCATTCATTGTCGTGTGGGTTTTTGCCTCCCAGATTCTCGAAATGAAACTGATTGGCACTATCCTTGACAAATTCATGAGTATAGGTCTTCTCGTGCTGGTCATATTGTTTCAGGATCAGATAAAACGTTTTCTTGTAGAGCTTGGCGACCACAAGCGATGGCGTTTTCTCAAAAAACTCTTTCACCACTCGCATGGCGAACATGAGGATAGCGCGCGCAAATATGTGCTTCCGATTGTATATGCCTGCATGAGTATGTCGAAATCAAAGACCGGCGCCCTTATAGTGATACAGCAGGGGCTGTCTCTTGAAAGCTATGAGAAAAGCGGTGATATTATTGATGCAAGAATAAACTCAAGACTGATTGAGAATATTTTTTTCAAAAATTCACCTCTGCATGACGGCGCAATGATAATTGCAGGCGACCAAATCAAGGCTGCCGGATGTATTCTGCCGGTGAGTCATGACCGCAATGTGCCTCGAGCTCTGGGGCTGCGTCATCGCTCGGCGCTTGGTATATCCCAGGCCACTGATGCTTTTGCTATTGTAGTGTCCGAGGAAACCGGTGGCATATCGGTTGCATACAGGGGAGTGCTGACCACCAGACTTTCATCAGCCGAACTTGAGCAGCGCCTCTCGCAGGTGATGCATCAGGACAAATAAGTTTTTGTGGGAAAAATCGCACCGATTGGCCCACAAGAGTTGTCTATAACAAAAAAAAAGCCTAACTTTGCACCCGCAACCGAATAAAAGGAGTGATGCTCGAGTGGTTGAAGAGGCACGCCTGGAAAGCGTGTAAACGCCAAAAGCGTTTCGCGAGTTCGAATCTCGCTCACTCCGCAAGCAAGCTGCAAGTGAATAACTTGCAGCTTATTTTGTGAACCGAGATGAGAACTCGCCCGGGGTGTGTTATCAAACTGAACCATAGTAAGTTATCGCGCAGCGCATGCATAGCAAGACTCTCCCTCACTCCCCAATCTGTATTGATTTGCGAAATTTGCGCACACAGATACGCACAGAACTGTAAATTTCAACCTGATATACACCGGACATGAACGACTCACCGTTAGTTGTCCGGTGTCGTTTTTTTACCGAATCGCGGATGATGAAAAATTAAGCTCTATCACGCTCTTGTAGGAGGACTCCAATAGCAACTGCAATATCGCGACTATGGCGCAAAGCCCCTTAATAGATAGTTTTAAGCCATTTTTATGTGCGGTTTCGTCTGCCTTACGCACCGGACACACTTGTATGTATGGGTTATAAAATCTTCATTCTCGCCGTTAGCAACACATTCCGCTCTCGGAGCCGGTATGTGCTTGTATAGATGTCCATTTCTGTATAACTCACCTTTGTGAATGTCTTGAGATTATAAAGGTCATAGTATATTAAATCGTATTTTTATCATAACATTATGTGGACGCAAATCATAGGTATTCCTATATATATTCATACCATCATAGTTTACTCTCGAGAATTCTCTACGGTTAAATATATTATTAAACTCAATCTCGGCGTCACACCTCATGAATTTATATATTAATTTGATGTCACAAAAAAGAGAATTTCGCTCTGCTGAGGTCAGATTTGTATAGTTATTCTCTATGGCAAAGTTTGCAACCATTCGTGACACCGGGAAGAAATTCAGGTCCAGACGACCGGTATATTGTCGGGCTACTAAAGCGACATCTTTATTCACTTCTGTAAAACTCTTATTTTCACCATAGGCAAAACCAAGTGCGGCACCCATCCAGTTTGCAGGAGCAGTGGCAAACATAAGGTTTGTGCTCCAATATCTGGATTTGAAGTCCACAGGAGTCCGGTTTATAATTTGCTGACTGATATAGAGGCTGTAATTCCCGGATAGTTTCAGGGTGGACTCCCAGAACCTCAATCCTTTATTGATATTTGCAGACAATGAGAATCTATCTGATACATATGGCTGGTCATATACCGTCCTGACAGTAACCAATCCATCGTATTCGTATCCGGTAATTGAGTTTTGACGACTTCTCAACCAACTGCCCGATGCATTGCCGAATAATTGTGCCATAGCATTGGAATAATGATAAGCCAACGTCGTATACCACGTTTTGTCAATCATTGTTTTGTCTAAAAGATATTGGCGGAAAGAAAGATAGTCCGTCATTACGATGCCGGATGCGGCTCTGTCAGCATTATTGCGCATACAGTAGAACGAGGTATTGAATTCCCACCAGCTTTTTCCTAAACGATAAGTTATCTTGCACCCCGGAGAGACATTCAGGTAATTCCAGGTTTTGTCTCTGCCTGAATCAAGCCTGTCACTCAGCCATTGGATGCTATAATTCATAGGAAGCTTGAATTCCACATAAAATTCGTCTAATTTATAACTAAAACGCGGTTCAATTCCAGCCTCTCCCTTACCATAAGTATATTTGTTTGCGGTTAGGGCTATCGCCTCATTGTTGAATCCGTTCATTTTGGTGGAGACTGACTCAATATCTATATTACCGAATGCAAGTGCGTCAACAAAAACTTTACCTAACTTATAACTCATTCCGGTTGTGGTTTCTGCACGGAAATCGTCCGTTGTATATTCCTGACTAACCTCAACCTCAGAATTGGTTTGGTCAAAAATTGAGGCTGGACTTACAGTGAGAGTCTGAGGTCGGTGATTCCATCCCAATGCGAGGTCAAGTTTCCACGATCTTGAATCACTATTTGATATTACTGCAATTCTATCATCTATCGTAAATGATGGGTTATCAAGACCTTGCTCCACTTTTTCAATGGAATTCATAAAGCTGGATGTAGTCATTGAGGTGCCATGAACTTTATCCCAGGACGCATTGACATTCAAAGTGTTAGCAACATATAAATTAGATGTGTTTCTCTTAAAGGAATTTGTTCCACGGAGATTGTGAACGTAGTTTTTTGTGGAAATCTTTTGCGAAATCCAGCGGTAATCGCCGGCAGGAAGATATTGTTCTGTGGTTGAGGACCCCGTATTCCGCAAAATATCATCCAGATAAGACATACTCAAATTGATGGTTGTGAATGAGTCCAATTTAAGTATGTTATTGGTGCTGATAGCATTGGAGCGGTTGTTCATATAACGCTTTTGCGCAACTCCTGGTGCTCCAGGTGAGACCACTGACAGCGGAGCTCTGTTAAAGAACTGCATAGACCCCTCTCCTGTAAGATTGTTTTGCTCAGCGGTAACGTTGTCACCACTATTGTTTCCCTTGTATGTTGTGATGGTCTGAGCTTTCTTGCCGAAACACATAGCAACTGCTTCCGCCGCCCACATCATTGGTTTGTATCCAACCCCAGTCATGCCGTTCAATGAAAATGTGCCTCGTGCCGAAGATTTGAGCGTCAGGTTTATGGTCACATTTTCTGTTGGATTCCAATTCTGGAGCGCTCTTATCGGCTGATGGTTCTGATAAACCTGAATAGACGCAACGTCATTCGCAGAGATATTGTTGGTCGCAATGCCATATCTGCCTTCAAGCAAATCCATATTCTCAATATAGAAATTCTTGACGGTTTTGCCGTTGAAAGTTATTTTACCTGATTCTGACACCTCGAGCCCGGGCATTTTCTTGATTACATCACCTATCACCCTATCTTTTGCATCTTTAAAAGGAGCTACAAGATATGTGAGGGTATCACCGCGCTGAGTTATCCTGTCGGCAACAACAACGACCTCCTTCAACTCTAATAAGCTTTCCGGGAGAGTTATATCAATACGCTGTGTCTTTGATGTAACCAACATTTCTACCGTCTCATAACCAAGTAGCGCAACTCTTATAGAAACCTTGGGTGAATCCGAATCAAAAGAAACTGAATAGGAACCATCCTCGTTTGCTGAACAGTATCCTTTAATCCTCTTGTTTTCCAATACAGTGACCAGTGCAGGTAACGCTTCACCGGTGTTACTTGTAACTTTTCCGGACACAGTTATATTTGCCAGAACATTCCATGAGAATGTCGAGACGAATAAAACAATAAAATATAATCTTTCCCTCATTCTAGTTCAAGCTGTGTATAGGGATGTTTCCGTGATGATATAGACTTTCCTGTATTGTATTGAATTACTGTAAGATCGGTGGTCTTTAAATAGTTCTCGTTTAACTCCCTTTGCAACTTGAGGACTTTTTCCCGGGTCGTTTTTATATATTTTTTTCTTCGGGCGCCGTAAATAGGATATGAACCTTTATTTACGGCTACCGCCTCCCAGGTGTAGTCATTGTTTGTGTCGCAGATTTTCATTATCAGCCCAGGCAATCCACCGAACTTCCATGGACCGGCTGACACGGGAATTGCAGTGGTAAACCATGCTACATAATCTCTACCGCGCCAATGGCAGGTCGCTTTCTGGCACTCATATCCGCAGATTGTTTGAGTTTCAGATTCTATTTTCCAACTTTGAAGAGGAAATTGCTCTGTATACATCAGATTATCCTCTTCTATTTCTCTCGGCATTGCAGCCCATTCCTCTAAAACACTCCGGTTTAGTTTGATATTTGAATATTGATATTCAATCCAATGATCCGGTTTGTACCCTTGAATCCAACGGGCAGGAGGCACAACAGAAGACTTAGGATGCTCTTCAATCCACTTCGCTAAATTATCCTCGTTAACTTCTTCAAAATGACTGCTATACTGTGTTAGCCCTTTTGCTATTTTCAATTGTCCTTCATCAATCCAAGTGCCTTTATCACTAATATTTTCAGCGTTAAATGCATAGAGTATGCGGGCATCTGCTGTTCCGATGGTCTTTCTGTTAAGTGCACCATATTTATAGTATGCTCTGGAGATTTTAGCATCTGTGTCTTTTCTCTGAGCAAAAAGACTCACAGTTGACAGACTTGCACAAAGCAAGGTGGCTATCGTCGCTATGTGAAATTGTTTTATCATAATTTTTGTTTTATTTGCGGTAAAGATAATAAACTTATTCATATATATATATATATATATATATATATATATATAACTTTATATTAATTAACTTATTTTAAGCCGTATGGATGCGGATTCGTGTTTTTCGGCATACAAATGTAGGCGGATAATTAGGTTATGATAGCAATGCACCAATATGTAACGCTTTCAAATGAACATTTGGGGCGGTGGGGACGTTTTGTTAGCGAAACACTAAATATTCTAACTATGAAAGAGGAACCCATATATGTGCAGCCACGTCTGCCTTACGCACCGGACGCACTTGCGCCTGCAATTTCACAGGAGACTGTCGACTTTCATTACGGCAAACATGAAAAGGCGTATATCGACAATCTCAATAAACTTATCGAGGGCACGGAATATGAGGATATGGCTCTCGAAGATATAATCCGCAATGCATCCGGAGCATTGTTCAACAATGCTTCCCAGGCTTGGAATCATATTTTTTATTTCTTCACCTTTTCTCCTGACGGAGGAGGGGAGCCGGATGGCGACCTGCGCAAGGCGATTGACCGTGATTTCGGTTCGTTTGAAAAATTCAAGGAGGATTTTGAAAAAGCGGGCGTGAGTCTTTTCGGCTCCGGCTGGGTGTGGCTATCAAAAGACAATGACGGCAAGCTGTTTATAACCCAAGGGTCTAACGCTTCAAATCCATTGACTGACGGCCTGACTCCGCTGCTGACATTCGATGTGTGGGAGCACGCCTATTATCTCGACTATCAGAACCGTAGAGCCGATGCGCTCAAACGGCTGTGGGATATCATAGACTGGGATGTAGTTGCTTCACGCTACTGATTTTATGAGACTGAGGAATAAAATACAGCACTAATAAGCATAATGTGATGAATGGAAAGAGAGGCACTCGTGAGAGCGTCTCTCTTTTTTAGGTAGCTGTTTTCGGTTCAGAAACCGAACGCTATATTATCTATATAAAATGTGAGTCCTTCAGTGCCGACGTATGGTTCGCCATTGCCGCTGCTCAGCATCAGTATGGCATGAGTGGGCACAGCGTTGGCGTCATCCCACTTCTCCTCGATAATCTTGACGAGCTTGCCTTTGGAATTTCTGGCAAAATATGCGTCATCGCCATTACGCAATTTCAGCCATTTGTACTCCGGACGTGATGACACATCGCCATATACCAGCGGTATTTTATGACCGTTGACCCATTCGGTGCCTTTCTTGAATTTCTCTCCACCTGTAGCGACTCTCGCGGCGTGGATATTGCCGGAGGCATCTTCCCATCTGCGCTGCAGCATTATGAACACCACGGCCTCGTCTCTGCCGGGAATGGTCTTTTTGGGCCCGAAGCCGGTTGACTTGACTCTTGTATCGGTCAACGGCATATCCACCTTGTAGTCAAGAGAAAGATATGTTGGGCGCTTGGAGTAGGGCATCCCCATCTCCATTTTGGAATAGGGGTCGCCGGTGCTTGATATGGGTTCTATCATTTCGCCAAGAAACATGGAACCGGCAACCATTACATGCATATTTATAAGCCCGAGCACCTTGATATCCTCCATCTGTGTACATAGCTTGGCGCACTTAGACGTCGGAGAGCGTTTGGCTGGATATACGGCATTTGAGGCTTTAGTGACACCGCTTACTTTTGCATAGACGTTGCTTGTTGCCCACGGTGACCCTCCGAGATTGCGATATGGTTTATTCTCGGATATTCTGGTTTCGGGGCCAATCTCATATACGAGTTTATGCTTGCCGCCGATAACAACTGATTCTGTAATATCACGTGTGACCCAACTCTCGAAATCGCCATATTTAATCGGTTCGAGTCTTTGGGCGCTGCCAACGGCGCAGAATCCTGTGAGCATTGATGCTAATATAGATAATCTTTTCATATCAGGTTGCAAAGATAATGTATTTTTAGAAATTGATGGCTAAGTTGAACATGGTCTGATAGCCGCTCCGGGTCGGCACTATCGAGAAGCCTCCACCGACAGATGTGGTTGCTCTGCTTTTGTACAAACGGCTTGCGCGCCTTTGCTCACCTCTGAAATAGCCAACCACCTCGTTGACCGGATCGCAAAGAAAAGCGACAAAATAACCAAGAACCGGAGAGCCCCAGAGACGATAGCCGTTTGAAACGATGTGACGCTTGAGCTTGTAGAAGCATTCGCCCATAACAGACCCCACAACTGGTGTTATCACAAGATCCTGTACCGACGGAACCTCATTGAAGGCTTCAAACCCGTATTCCCAGAAGAAAGTTGATATGCAGAAACTGTAGAGAAACGAGCCCCAGCAGTTGAATCCGCAAGATCTTGCGCTCATATAATAAGCGGCTCCGCCATATGGGTGCAGCACGTAATTGAATATGAACTTATCGCCGTCCCACACGGGTCCGGCCTTTATGTGGTTGATATAACGCTTGAAAAGGGGCACGCGGTTGTTTGCGGCGCGGTTCCAGGCGGTGGCGTCCTCCGGCAAGCTTTCAAGAATCAACATCGTTGTGATACCACCAGCTATAAGCACTCCGGTGTTAACCCAAAGGCGTGTCCAGTTTGGCATACTCAAGGTACGTGAGTAAGGTAAATCATATAATGTGAGGTGCATATTGCGGTAAACATCTACTTTTTGCTTATCGGTAAACACTACGGGAACAACTGCGTCCGGTCTTATGGTTGCCGGGGAGTTACTATATGCTTCTTTCGGAAGACCAATACTTTCCAATTTCATCTTTTCCACGCCAAGGCAGGGAAAATATATCAAGGCTACTGCAATGAGCATTGCCGAAATCTTTATATACAAACCTGACTCTCTCATAGAATATAATAGTTGCAATTTATTACTGTAACACATTTGTAACCTGATTGTGTCTTATTGCGGGCTCATTTTTATACATTATTCATTTAACCGAAGACAATCGGGACCAAAAATTGTCCATTTATGCGAATTGCTTTTTTAAAGACTTGAATCATCACAAGAAAAAATATTAATTTTGCAGAATGAATCGCATTAGTGTGTCAATCAGAGGAATTAGTCTTGTCGCCGCATTGGCTACAAGTTTGCTCGTGTACCCTCAGACACCTGTAGAATCTGCCACAGACACTACGGTTGTAAAGCAGAAAAAAGGCTTTATCCATAAGATTATTTCCTATTTTGACGAATCCAACAAGCCCAAAAAGCATAAAAAGTTTGATGTGAGTTTTATCGGAGGGCCGCACTTTTCAAGCGATACCCAGCTTGGAGTCGGACTTGTTGCAGCCGGCAACTATTATATGAAAGGAGATACGCTATCCTTGCCAAGCAACGTGAGCCTTTACGGTGATATTTCTACTGTCGGATTTTATATGCTCGGAATAAAAGGCACCAATATTTTCCCACAAGAGAAGCAGAGACTTGAATATAACCTGTACTTCTATTCTTTTCCTACGAAATTCTGGGGAATCGGCTATGATATGGGCAAAAGTGGCAGAAATGAGACCAAATTCAATCAATTCTGTGTAAAAGCGTCCGCAGACTGGTTTTTCAGATTCGGCAAAGGACTGTTTATTGGTCCCGGTGCCGAATTCAATTATATAAGAGCTACTAAAGTAGACCGCCCTGAGCTATGGAATGGCGAACCGTTTACAACCCGGGCCATAGGAGCCGGATTTACTGTCAGATATGATACACGCGACAGCTACACCGAGCCGCATAGCGGATGGCTACTTTCACTGACCCAACGATTCGCGCCGAAGTTCATGGGCAATAAAATGGCTTTCAGTTTCACACAATTCAAGGGCAGCCACTACAACCGTTTGTGGAAAGGCGGCATCCTTGCCGCAGGAATCAGCGCGAAATTCAATTATGGCAATGTGCCGTGGGGAATGTTGTCGACTTTTGGCGGCAGCTCCATGATGAGAGGATATTATGAGGGGCGTTACCGCGACAAAATCGGCATTGATGCAGTTGTTGAACTACGTCAGCATGTGTGGCGCAGAAACGGAGTTGTGCTTTGGACGGGAGCTGCCACTGTAGCCCCTGATTTCAATGGATTGAGATGGCGTAAAGTATTGCCCTGCGTCGGTGCCGGTTACCGCTGGGAATTTAAAAAGCGCTGTAATGTGCGCCTCGATTTCGGCGTCGGTCGCGGTGAATCATCTTTTATATTCAATATTAATGAAGCATTCTGACAAAGAGCGTTCTCTCTGGGCTACCGCCCTGTACTGCTGGACACTTGTTGTTATCATCATACCAAACATAGCCTTGTCTATAACAGACCCTATGCCCTTTTGCGGCAGAATCGCTAATGTGCTTCTGCCTGGAGGATTGTGTTGGCTTGCATTATCTTCTTCGCGTAAAATCGGACGAACGGTTCTGCTTTTTGTCATACTGATGGTTTTTGCCGCCTTTCAGATTGTGCTTCTATATCTTTATGGCAGGAGCGTTATTGCCGTGGATATGTTTCTCAACGTCGTTACGACCAATCCCGCCGAAGTGGGTGAACTTCTCGGCAATATGGCAACCGCGATTTTCACGGTTATCGCGCTATATCTGCCTCCTATAATTACAGCTATAGTTGCCTGCCGGAAGAGGTGGCGACTGAACAATAAGTTTTTGCAGATGATGAGAATCCCGGCTCTTTGCTGCACAGCCGCCGGCATTTTGTTAACAGCGGGTGCTTATGCTACCGATAGTAATTACAAGGTGGAAAACGATTTGTTTCCTGCCAATATTGCCAATAATATCAAAATTGCTGTAGAAAGAAGCATAAAGACTGCTGAAACCAGTAATTCGTCATATTCATTTCATGCAGTTGCCGACAGCGCGGATACCGACAGAAAAGTAATAATTGTGGTAGTAGGGGAGACTTCGCGCGGTGACCGGTGGCAACTTAACGGATATGACCGTCCCACAAACGCAGAGCTTAATCCAGAATCCTTCATCTCTTTTCCAAAGACGCTCAGCGAGAGCAATACGACACATAAGAGCGTGCCTATGCTGCTGAGTCATATAACAAGCGAAACCTTCGAGGACTCCATTTATTATGTAAAAAGTTTCATATCCGCATTCAGGGAAGCCGGATTCAGAACTGCTTTTTTCTCCAACCAAAGATACAATCACTCATTCATAGACCGTTTCGGCTTTGAAGCTGACACCACATTATTCATCAAGGAGCAAGGCAATTATGGCACAAATCCAAGCGATCTCGCCATGCTCCCTCTGCTTGAAAACGAGATTGATGCCGGCTGCGGAAAACAGCTGATTGTTCTTCACACTTACGGCTCGCATTTCAGCTATAAGGACAGGTATGAAGGCATAGCTCCGGTTTTTCAGCCGGATGAGCCTCTTCAGGCTGAACGTTCTCGCAAGGCCGAGCTTGACAACGCTTACGACAATACTATCTGTCTGACTTCAAAGCTACTCGCCGGAGTTGCAGAAATCATACAAAAGCGCAATCTCAATGGTGCCATGATATACACCAGCGATCATGGCGAGGATATTTTTGACGACTCCCGCAATCTTTTCCTTCACGCATCTCCGGTGCCGAGCGCCTGTCAGATATATGTGCCTTTGATATTATGGTTTTCTGACATTTATTCCGAAGCAAATCCCCTGATGGTAAAAAATGCTCTAACCAACCGTGACAGCAATGTGTCTTCAAGCCGGTCATTCAGTCATACCGCTCTTGATCTTGCCGGAATCACCACCGCAGTGAGCGACACAACCCTAAGCCTTGTGCGTGCCGGATATAAAGAACCCGCACGCCTTTATCTCAATGACCATAACGAGTCGGTTGATCTAAAACGTGCGGGTATGCGTAATATTGATTTTGCTGTTTTGGATTCGCTCGAAATCAAAGTAAATTAAGAAAGCTCCTCTGCTACAACAGAACCGTCAAACAGATTGACTGTGCGGTGAGCGTATGACGAGTCACGGCTTGAGTGAGTCACCATTATTATTGTTGTGCCTTTGCGGTTCAGCTCGGTCAGAAGTTCCATCACCTCTTTGCCGTTTGTCGAATCAAGATTACCGGTAGGCTCGTCGGCAAGTATGATTGACGGATTGGTAACCAGCGCGCGTGCGATTGCAACCCTCTGCTGCTGACCGCCGGACAGCTGGTTGGGATAGTGCTTGGCCCGGTGACTTATGCCCACTCTTTCCATCACCTCGCCAATCATTTTCTTTCTTTGACTTGAAGGAATGCTGAGATAGGTGAGGGGCACCTCGATGTTTTGCGCAACGGTAAGCTCATCTATGAGATTGAAACTCTGGAACACGAACCCTATTTTGCCCTTACGCAGTCCGGTGCGTTCCCGTTCCTTGAGATTGCCGACCTCTTTTCCATCGAGTTTATAGCTCCCTGAGGTAGGATTGTCAAGAAGTCCGAGAATGTTGAGCAGGGTTGATTTGCCGCAACCGGAAGGTCCCATTATCGCAACAAATTCGCCCTTTTTCACCTCGAAATTAACTCCATTGAGCGCGTAGGTCTCTATTTCAGATGTGCGAAACACCTTTTTTAAGTCTTTTATCTCTATCATAGTGGTTTGTCTTTTAATCGTAAATACTTTTTTTTATTCCGCGCGGAGATTCTCCACCGGATTTACCGATGCTCTTCTGATTGTGAGCAATATTGCTATAAACATTATGACTATAAGCGTCATAATACCTGAGAACGCGAAATATACACCAGCGTTTTCAATAGTCACTGCAAACTGGTCAAGCCAGTTTTTGCCGAAATACCAGGCGGCGATAGTGCCGATAACAACGGCAGGCAGCGCGAGATACAGCACCGACTTGCAAATAAGCTCCACAACCGAAGTGGTGGTTGCGCCGTTGACTTTTCTCACGGCTATCTCACGGCTGCGCCGACGCATTTCGTCAGATAGATAACCGGTAAGACCGATACCGCATATAAGAAGGAGTATAACCGATGCTATCGACACAAGAGTCTGGAAAAGCTTTATCTCGCTGTAACGCTCGATTCTGGAATCTTTTATCGAAAACACTTTCATATATTTTTCCGTAGGAAACATTGCGGTAATAGTGTCGCTCAGCTGCTGCAGGGACTTGTCGAAAGGCTCCGCAAGTCTGAGGCTTATATAGCGCATCCATTTGTTCGGACTGTTATGCCCGGAGTAGGGCTGTTGCTCCTGATAATATGTTCCGGTAGAAAAATCACGGATCACTACTGTCACAAGTACTTTTTCACTGACGAAATT
>JAIDJW010000027.1 GCA_029052015.1 Paramuribaculum sp.
TGATGACAAATAATCCTGTCAAAAGAATCGGGCTGGCGGGCTATGGGCGCAAGGTAGTTGAAAATGTGCCTATAGAGATTACCCCTAATGAGTATAACCGGTTCTATATGCACACCAAGAAGGAGCGAATGGGTCACACTCTTGATAATGTTGACTGAGCAGAGTATGATAAAAGGTGTTTTCAGCATCCTTATCGCTTTGTCTGCAGTATTTGCCGCAGGATGTTCCCGTGTGGGCGGTGGTGAGCCGAAAGCGGTGCTTGCCGCTCTTGATAAAGCCGGCAGCAACCGAGGTGAACTGGAAGATGTGCTTGCACATTACAGGGATGATCCCGAGAAGCTTGAGGCAGCGCGCTGGCTAATAGGCAATATGCCGAGTCATTATAACTACGAGGGTGCTGAAATAGACTCTATGGAAGCTGTGCTGGCAAATCTGTGCGGCTTCAAGGTCAATATTGTGATTCCTGATGATGAGCTTGACAAGTGGCGCAATTTTTCATACGCCACAATGAAGCGAAATGACCATGTGCGCTCCATATCGGCTGACTATCTGATTAATAATATAGACAGGGCTTATGAGCAGTGGAAAACACGGAAATGGAACAAAAATCTCTCTCTTGAAGATTTCTGTGAGTATCTGTTGCCGTATTGCATAGGAGATGAGCGTCTGTCCGACTGGCGAAAGATTTATGCCGACCATTATGCGGCGAAGCTGGATTCGGTGTATGACGGTGATGATGCCGTCGCAGCGGCAAAAGCGTTGCTGGAGCTGGTGTATGAGGACGGATGGAGATATAATGACCAGCTCAGCACTCCGCATCGTGGAGGCGACATGATTATGAAGCACAAAATAGGCTTCAACCGTGATTTCATTGACTATCTTATATATTCAATGAGGGCTTGCGGCATACCGGTGGCTGTGGACCTGGTGCTTCTGACTCCGGACGGATACCGTTCACACCAGTGGGCTGTGGTGCGCGATAATGTTACGGGCCGTTTCATACCTTTCGGGTGTGATGAGATGAGGCCTGACAGGGTCAACCATCCGCGTGATCTGCGCAAGAAGGGTAAGGTGTACCGCACCTCATTTGCGCGTCAGGAGGAGCATATCAAACGTATTGACGAGATAAAGTCCCTGCCGCTCAGGATTGTCAATCCCTATCTCAAGGATGTCTCCGACCAATATTTTGAGCCAAACACAATAACTGTGCCTGTTGTAGCCGACAGCCGTGAGCAGATATATCTCGGGCTGATGTCACTGAATGAATGGCGTCCTATTGATCATGGCAAACATATCGGCGATTCAGTAGTTTTCACCAATATCGAGCCGGGGGTGTTTTATGTGCCTCTGATTGTTGACAACAAATATTTTGAGCCTGCGGGCGATCCGTTTGTGGTGGAAAGAGACTGCAGTGTCACAAATCTTCATGCCGATACAATGTGTGTGCAGAAGATAAGGATTATGAGGACGATGCCTTACATAAGCACTGTGATTCGCCGCCTGTCGAATGATGTCATAGGTGCGGTCATCGAGGCAGACGTGACACCGGATTTCAGTTCTTCCGACACACTATACACTATCACAGACACACTTTTCTTGCCAAACTGCCGTTTTCTTTCAAGAAATTCGGTAAGGCCTTACAGGTATGTTCGTTACTCGGCTCCCGAGGGCAGATGGCTATCGGTGGCGGAGTTTGAGGTGTTTGAGCATAATGATTTAACCGGTCCGATTGACTATAAAGTGATAGATAAAGTGAAATATCATCAGGACCCTATGTATCTTCACGACAAGAATCCACACACTAATTATACAGTGCCTGTGGGAGGCGGGTCATTCACTCTGGAGCTGGAGCGAGAGTCTCCGATAGGATCGATTTTCTATATTCCGCGAAACGACGGGCGCTTTATCGAGCGCGGCAAAACTTACAGGCTGGAATATCTTGAAGGCAAGGAATGGAAGGCGGCAGGAACAGTAACTGCGCACAATGACCTGAATTATGTAGAGTTTGTTGTGCCGGTGAACGCACTTTTCAGAATGCTGGACCTTTCGGATCACCTTTTTGTCGGTTCGCCATTTATCTACCGGAACAACCGCCAGGTGTATTCAGTTGATTTCGGCTTCTTTAACCTCAGACCATAGAGTGGTTATGTACACAAACAGCAAACAGATTCTTCTTGACAAGCGCTATCTGCGCATGGCCATGATATGGGCCGAAAATTCATATTGCGTCCGCCGTCAGGTAGGAGCGCTCATTGTGCGCGAGCAGATGATAATAAGTGATGGTTTCAACGGCACTCCCGCAGGATTTGAAAATGTGTGCGAGGATTCTTCGGGCAAAACCAAGCCATACGTGCTGCATGCTGAGGCAAATGCCATAACCAAGGTTGCCCGCAGCAATAATTCAAGCGAAGGAGCCACTCTCTATGTAACGGCGTCTCCATGTCTGGAGTGTTCCAAGCTGATAATCCAGGCAGGTATCAAAAGAGTGGTGTATCATGAACTCTACAGAATGAGCGACGGCCTGGAGCTCCTTGAGCGCGCAGGAATAGAATGTGTGCACATACCGGATCTTTGCTGACATCAGTTATTTTAAGAAGCTCTAAAAAGCAATACGTTTAGTTTTTTTAATATGAACCAAAAAATCAAAAGTGCGGCAGTGTGGCTTCCTGTAGCGGTAGCATTGGCGTTTGCTGTCGGCTTGTTTGTGGGCGCGAGGATGTTCAAATCCATTCCTTCGTGGAACACTCAGGTTAAGATCGGGGAGATGATGAATCTCATATCATCCGAGTATGTCGACGAGGTGGATGTCGACAGTCTTCTTGAAGCATCCATCCCTGATATAATAGCAAAGCTGGACCCTCATTCCGTGTATATTCCAGCCAGTGAACTCGAGCAGACCAACGAAGTGCTTGAAGGCTCATTCGGAGGCATAGGAGTTGTTTTCAACATGATGACAGACACGGCTACTGTTGTCGAGATTGTCAGCGGCGGTCCTGCGGAAAAGGTAGGGATGCTCGCTGGTGACAGAATTGTCACAGTCAATGACTCGGTGGTTGCCGGTGTCAAGCTTGAAAGCGAAAAACTGCGCAAAAAGCTCAAGGGTCCCAAAGGGACCAAGGTGACTCTGGGTGTCAAACGCTCGACATCTCCCGAAACACTTACTTTTGAAGTTGTGCGCGGTGATATACCGATGACCTCTGTCGATGCCGCTTATATGATAGAGCCGGCAATAGGTTATCTGCGTGTAAATCGTTTCGGAAGGACGACTTTTATGGAGTTTCTCAACTCGATGGTCAAGCTGAGAGGCGATGGCGCCGAAAAGTTTATTATAGATTTGCGCGGCAATACCGGCGGGTATATGGAGCCGGCTATTCTCATGTCAAACGAGTTTCTTGACGGTGGACTTCCTATCGTCTCTACCAAGGGACGCCTCGGCGAAATCAACAATACCTACGGCAGTGACGGCACCGGCAGCTTCAAGGATGCCGAGCTGATAGTGCTGATTGATGAAGGCAGCGCCAGCGCGAGTGAAATTTTTGCGGGAGCTATCCAGGACAATGACCGCGGACTTATCATAGGTCGCAGGTCATTCGGCAAGGGGCTTGTGCAGCGGCAGATAGAGCTGCCTGACAGCAGCTCGTTGCGTTTGACCACCGCCCGTTATTACACCCCCTCTGGCCGATGCATTCAGAAGGCTTACAC
>JAIDJW010000028.1 GCA_029052015.1 Paramuribaculum sp.
CCCGCGACGCTGGCCGCCGTTTTTTCTGCCGTGTTGCGAGCCGGAGCGTTTGCGGTCGGGATTGTACTCGGGAGTCTCTCCGAGCTCTTGCGGCACGATGTCCTTGCGGACCTCATATTCAAGGAAGCGCTCAATTAAGCCGAACTTCCACTGCTCCTCCTTGCTTACAAATGTCACGGCTTTGCCATCTGAACCGGCACGCGCGGTGCGTCCGATACGGTGAACATAGTCCTCCGGTTCGTGTGGCACATCATAGTTGACAACCATTGATATGTCGTCGATGTCAATGCCGCGGGCAACAATATCGGTGGCGATAAGGATGTCAATGTTGCCTGCGCGGAAATCGAGCATCACATCGTCGCGCACCTTCTGCTCAAGGTCGGAGTGCATTTCGCCGATTTTCCATTTGTCGCGGCGGAGTGTGCGCGCAAGTTCCTTGACTTTGAGCTTTGATGAGGCAAACACAATCACCCTCTTGGAGTGAGCGTTGCGGAAAAGGTGCTTGAGAATGCCGGTTTTCTGAGGTTCGTAGCACACGAATGCGCTCTGGTCAATTTTGTCAGTAGGCCGCGAAACGGCTATTTTTACCTCTGCGGGGTTATTGAGGATTGTGTTTGCCAGTTGTTGTATTTTCGGAGGCATCGTTGCTGAAAACATGAGAGTCTGCCGCTCTTTAGGCAACTGGCGCACAATCTGCATTATGTCGTCGTAAAAACCCATGTCGAGCATTCGGTCAGCTTCGTCGAGAATGAAGTATGACACTTTACTCAAATCGACATAGCCCATGCTGAGGTGTGCCAGCAGTCGGCCCGGAGTAGCAATCACAACATCGGCTCCAAGTTTCAGTCCACGCTGTTGGCGTCCGAACTCCTCGCCATCTGTGCCTCCGTAGATAGCCACGCTGCTTACAGGCAGAAAGTATGAAAAACCTTCCATCTGGCGGTCAATCTGCTGTGCAAGTTCTCGCGTCGGGGCCATTACAATGCAGTTGACGGCGTCTTCGGGATAATCCTCCTCACTCAGCCGGCTAATAACCGGGAGAAGGTAAGCGGCGGTTTTGCCGGTGCCCGTCTGGGCTACAGCGAGCAGGTCGCGCCCCTCAAGGGCTATGGGGATAGCTTGTTCCTGAATAGGCGTACATTCCGAAAAGTTCATGTCATAGAGTGCGTCAAGCACCTCATCGCTCAGGTCAAGCTCTTCAAATCTCATTTGTGTTGCAAGAAAATGTTTAGTACTAAATTAATGTGCAAAGTTACCTTTTTTAATTTTTATGCACAAATGTAGTAATAAGCGGGTAGTGGTCGCTGTATGGTATTTTGGGGCAAATAGTCTTAGCGGGTGTGAATCCGCGGTAAAGGATGTGGTCGATTCGGAAGTAGAATCTGTCGGCATGATATGTGATGCACGGACCGGTGGCGCTGTGCCTGTAGGCATCATCAAGGCCTGCGGATTTTATTTCGCGAATCGCATAGCAACCGGGCGCGTCATTGAAGTCGCCGCACACTATCACGTTGCCGCCGATGCTGTCGACAAGCTCTTTGACTCTCTGTGCCTGCACAGCGCGCTCGCGAAAGGCGGTCGCGAGTTTGGAGAGAAGATCATGCTTGATATCACTAAGCTCTGCGCGTATGCTGCTAGTCTCGGTCTTGCCTTTTGTAAGGTCTTTGTAAAGCTCTTTGTCAGAGTCGGTAAGACCTATGGATTTTAAGTGTAGATTAAAGAGGGTGAAGGTGTCTGTATGCGCATTTATGCGGTATGCCCGGACTTGAAAAATATGCGTTGTGTTAAAGTGAAGCTTTAACTCCTCGAATGGAAATTTGCTAAGTAGCGCTTGCCCTTCAGCGCCGTTGGTGCGATATGGATATATATTGTAAAGCGAGTCGAGCATGTCAGTGTTGACTTCAGCTGATCTGCTGTGTTCAAAGGTCTGGCACTCCTGCAGCGCGGCTATGTCCGGGCGCTCGCTGAGTATAGCCGCAAGAGTCGGATTGGTGGTGCAGTCTGACGTGGGGTTGGTGAAATCAGTGAGGTTGCACACATTGTATGTCATGACCGTAAAAGAATTTTCACCGTCGGGCACACTGCGAAAGAGATTTACCGGGCAGAGGTTAAATAGTGGCGGAGAGCATATCACGAATGCTGCGGCGAGAATAATTGCTGTTTTTCTTGCAAAAAAGGCAAAAGTGACCAGCAATAGAAGAGAAAAAATCGCAATAGCCGGAAACATAAGGTTCATAAGAGCAGGAAGTACGCTGCGCAGCGGATTCACACACCCTCCATAGGCGCATAGTATAAGTGCAGACGCTGTGATGACACTTATGACTATGGTGCATATTTTCAGTATTCTCTTCATTTGATGCGGCTGCTTATCTCAAAAAGCCTGCGCCGCTCATCGGCTGTGAGGCTCGCATATCCGGAGCTTCTGATTTTGTCAAGTATGATGTCGAGAGTAGCTGTGTCATCGGAGCTGCTGTCGAGTGAGGAGGCAATTTTTTTATTTCTGCTTCTGACAGACGGCAGCAAAGTAAAAGCAGCTCCGACTGCCACTCCGCCGAGATGGGCGAGATGTCCGCCGAAATTATCGCCGCCGGTGCCGATAATCAGGTCGAGAGCAAGGATTGTCAGCACGACCCATCGCAACTGTACATCGCCGATAAGCATCAGTCTTACGCGTGTTCTGGGCATTTTGATGGCTGCCGCGGTCATAATGGCAAACACCGAGGCGCTCGAACCGATAAGATATGTAGCCGAAACAGGGGATATGATGGCAAACCATATCAGAAACACAGCGGCACCTCCCAATCCGCCTGCAATATATAGCTGTAGGACTCTGCGATTTGACGCTGTAAACGCAAAGAGCGTACCAATCCAGTAAAGAATCAGCATATTCATGATGATATGCAGGGCGTCAAACTGACAGAACATATATGTGACGGCCGTCCATGGTCGATGTGCGAAATCCTCTATTGACGACGGCATTTCTACATATCCGAGCATAGTTTCCTGAAGTTCGGGATGGCTGGACAGATTCATGACAGCCGCGGCAATCCTGAGCAGGAAAAATATGCCTGTATTAACTGCTATAATCCAGATAAGCGGGCTTTGTGACCGCAGGGAGCGGTAAATGCGTTCAATAATTGTGCCCATGAATCACTCCCTGGCGTTTCCAGATTAAAATCATTATGAATCCGAATATCATGCCGCCGAGGTGGGCGAAGTGTGCTACGCCGTCGGTTGCGTTGCTCAGGCCAATCAGCAGCTCTATGGCTCCGTAGCCTATTACCATCCATTTTGCCTTGACGGGTACAGGGATAAACATGATATATAAAGGCATATTCGGGAAAATCATGCCAAAGGCGAGAAGCACTCCGTAGATGGCTCCCGAAGCTCCGACTGTCAGCAATTCGTTGAGGAAGGGGAGATTCTGACCGGTTGCTACAGCCGCGTCTATTGCCTGACGCATTGTTGCGAAATCGACATGATTCAGATTGGCAAGCGGTTTCACAAAAATATCTTCCCATGTAAGCGCCCACACAAACTCCTGAACAAGAGCAGCTCCCACGCCGCAACTGATATAGTAGAACAAGTATCTCGCGCTGCCAAGCACTCTCTCAAGTGTTATGCCAAACATGAAAAGAGTGAACATATTGAAAAGGATGTGGGCAAAGTCACGTGTGGAGTGCATGAACATGTATGTGAGCAGCTGAGCGGGATTGAAGTCACTCGCGCCGAAGTAGTGCAGAGCGCCGTGGGTCATGAAGAGACTGGCGAGGCGCGGCGACACCATCATGGCAAGCCACACGATGAAATTTATTATGATGAGGTTTTTGGTTACGGGGGGAATGTTTGAAAACACTGAGTTTCCTGATCTCATTGTCGGAATAGTGAATCGTTAGTAGAAAGCGTTATTTGTGACACAAAATTACAAAAAACAATGATTTTGGATACAATTTACCCGGAAAGTCAACATATTTGTACCATTTTTGTAATTTTTTTTGAAAAAAATGCATCCAATTCTGTTTTTCGTGTTATATTTGCGTCGCGAATTAAAAACTTTATACTAAACACTATAAGTATCATGAACAAAACAGAGCTTATCAATGCTGTTGCCGAAAAGGCAAATCTGACCAAGGTGCAGGCTAAGGCTGCTCTTGATGCAACACTCAACACAATCACCGAGGCTCTCCTCAAAGATGACAAAGTAGCAATTATCGGTTTCGGAACTTTCGGTGTTTCTGAAAAGACCGCCCGCACCGGTATCAATCCCCGTACAAAAGAGAAGATTGAGATTCCCGCCCGTAAGGTCGTTAAATTCAAACCCGGCGCAGAACTCAACCTCGTGAAATAATCTCACAAACAGAGATATGCAGTCGCTTCCTGAGCTGGGAGCGACTTTTTTTGCGTCTTTAAGACAAGTTCTTACATAAACCAGCCGTAATTGCGTGCTCTCACGGCATCCGAATCTCTGAGCATAGTTATAAATTCCATTGCCGAGCGTTTGCGATATGAATTCTTGAGCATATGCACGCAACCTTCCATTTCATTGTCCGGCAAGTCGAGGGGAACGGCTTTGACTCCCGACTGATTATATATTGTAGCTTCGGCAAGCACAGTCACCATGTTGCTGTGCTTTATTAGTTCAAGCAATATATTGACTTCGTTTAGCTCTACACGTATGTCAAGCATATCGGAGTAAGAGCCGAGATAATTGTCAAAAGCATTGCGGGCCTGAAGTCCGCGCGAGGGTAGTGCGAGATTGAATTCCGCAAGCTCTGCGGGTTTTACCGATGATTTCCGCGCCAGCAGGTGATCGTCCTTTACAATCACTGAAAGATGGTTGCCAAACAATACATGCGATTCGATATTATCAAATCGCTCTGACGGGCGGAATGCGAGCACAAAATCAATACTCCGGTTTTTTAACATTTCCAGAAGCTCAGCCATAGGTTTGTACAGGATATTCAGCTTCACATTCGGGTATAGGTGGGTGAATTTGATAAGTGTTTCCGTGAGTATGGGACTGAACGAATATGTGACGCCGATATTCAGGTTGCCGGCAAATAGTCCGTTCAGGTCCTGTATGCGCGCAAGGCAGGTGTCGGCTTCGTGGAGTGTGCGCTGTGCGTATGGCAGGAGCTCTTGAGCCGCCTCTGTAAGTGATATAGAATGGGCGTGTCGCTCGAATAGTTGTACTCTTAGTTCATCCTCGAGCTGGCGGATTTGCTGCGAGAGGGTGCTTTGCGCGATATTCAGCGCTCTCGCCGCATCTGAAAAGCTGAGAAGTTCGGCGGCTTTGGCAAAGTATTTGAGTTGTCGGAGTTCCATATAGCAAAGGTAGTTATTTTTTAATGAGCTCTTAGCGTGTTGCCTGAAATGAGATGCGTTTCATGAGAAAAATAGGTATATTCGCACCTATAGCCATGCCAAGCACAATGGCACAGCAATACATGCCGTTGTAGCTGAGCAGATACAGCGAGTGGTTGAATCCGTCCTCATTGACTTCAGAGAGGCATCCGATGATAGCCTCGATGGCGCGATATGCATACATTCCGGGAATCATGGGCAGTAATGCCGGAAAGAGGCATGCCTCAGCAGGCACTTTTACCAGAGATGCAAAAAGCACCGCTATCATTCCTATGACAAAAGCAGCAATCGCGCTCGCTCCGATTATGCCAATGCCGGTAAAGTCGGCACTCATGAGCGCATATCTCAAGCCGTGACCTACTGCCGCCGCGCTTCCGCAGAGGATATATGTGCGCGGAGGAACTTTGCTTATGCTGGCAAAGCCTATTGCCGCCATAGCAGCAAAAAAGCTGTCTTCCAAAATATCTTCAACCATTATCATATAAACTTTATACCCATAGTGAAAATTCCGGTACATAGTCCGCATGAAAGTGCTGCGGTAAGCACACACGCGTCAGTAAAACGGCTCATTGCGCATAGGTAATGCCTGTCGATTAAGTCATTTGCGGCATTTATGTATGGCACCCCGGGTATGAGATACAACACGCTTGATGCAAGAGCTATATGCGGAGTAGTACCCCAGTCAGACAGTTCGGCAGACGAGCAGATTACTGATGAGACAAGGGCGCATAAATAAAACACTATCCTTATGTCCATTTTGTGGGCAAGCAGACATATTCTGGTTGTAAAACCGACAAGAGTGGCTATGAAAACGACCAGCATGGCAGTGGCATCGCCTCCGAATAGTCGGCAGAACGATGCATTTGCCAGTGAAGTGAGCAGGATAGTCTTGATATGTGAATCATAATTGCACGATGTGATGGAATGGAAAAGTGTGGTGGCTTCATCAAGACTAATCTTGTCGTCGCTGATTTTCCAGCTCAATGAACTCAAAGCTGCATTCATTGTGAAATTGATGCCGCATGGTTCCACAGGCCAGGCAAAGAGCCGCTGACCTTCGGAGGATTCGTTGCCAAGCATCACGCTGACATGGCGCGGCATCACAGTGATGTGGGCATTATAACCGTATGCGGCTGCGATGCGCCGTGCGTTTTTGTCAATTCTCACGCAAGTGGCTCCGCAGCTCCATAGCCACGCTGAATATTCGGCGATGAATCGCCCTGCTTCAGCGCAGTCACAGCTCTTCGAAGTCATCATCCTCGTCCTTGATAATTCTGTCGCCGGGCACAAAAAATATTTCATGTTCACGATATGTGCCGATTATATGTCTGTGGTGTGCACCATGTCTTTTGTGAATAATGGCGCTAATGAACTGGATAAAAAAGACGAGCAGCACGCATCCTACCACAATGTACCAGATTAGCATGGGATTTTCCATAATTGTAGTTTGTTTTTTAATTCCGGCACAAAAGTATGTAGGTTAAAATACCCGATAAGCATCGTGTTCAAGGAATTTTTCGATGCCAGCTATCGGTAAAACAAATGGGCATCCGCAGTGTTAGCGGATGCCCGTCAATTATGTAGAAATAGATATTTATCGTATGATAATTTCGTCGGTAAAGAGAACTCCTTCGCTTGATTTGGCTACATAGCGCACAAATCTCGCTTTGGTGTTACCGCTCCATGAATACTCCTTGAAGCTGACCCCTTCGGTGGCTTCCTGCTTATGCTCTATTGTTGCGAGCGGAGTGAAGTCAGTGCCGTTGTCCGAAACAGAAATCTCGACTTTCGCCGGCATCCATACGCCCGGACCGATAAGCTGCATGAATTCCGCGCCGATAAATGTGATGTCGGTGACTCTTTCGAGGTCTATTGTCACATCCATGCGGTTGTCGCCGCGTGAGAGATAACCTTGCCAAAGACCGTCGCTATAGTTCCATCCGCCGCGAATACCGTCAGTGAGAGTGGCTTCACCTCCTGCCGGATAGTTTTTCCACCAGGGGATGTTGTATGTCACTTTTTTGCCTACACCCTTATGCTCTTC
>JAIDJW010000029.1 GCA_029052015.1 Paramuribaculum sp.
ACCAATGCCGTGAGGATAGTCGGGGCGGTCGGCAATTCCGGGGCAACGGCCGCTTCGTCGGTTGTCTCGGCCCCCGAAGGCGCCCGCCCACCCATAAATCAGAACCGCTACGAGAATGCCCGCGACAGACTTCTTTCGGCAAATACAATCTTAAAAACGGGCAAGGACGCCACGCTGCGCGCCAATGCATCCTACACCTACAGTCATCATGATTTCGCGTCGTCATCGACCGCAAGCTATTTTACAGGCTCAGGCACTCCGTTGGTTGTAGAGGAATATACTGCGCCGGGAAGTTCTGTCCACACTCCTTCGCTTGACCTGGAATATAAGATTAACTCCGACAGTCTTTACTTCAGCAATGCGCTCAGGGCTACAGGCGAGATTTCCATGCAGGCGGTTCCCGGCATCAGCGACGGCATTCCGGTTGAGCAGCGGCGCAAAGTGCGCACCTACAGCGTTGCCGATGCGCTTAACTATCGGCGTAAATTCGGTGACCGCCAGTGGTCATTCACAACACATGTGTCGTTTGCCGCAAGTCCAGTCGTGCGGCTTAATATCGCAGGGCGCAGCGGCGAGGCTGATTTCACGGCAAACCAGTCGGCGAAGTCAAACACCGTCAGCGCGACGCAGGGAGCCTCCACCTCATGGCAATGGGCGCGGTCGGAGCTTTATCTGCCTGTGTCGGTAGCATACGAGTACACCGACTTGTCCACATCCTTGGTAAGAGCTGACGGGCTTTATGACAACAGGCTCTATTCCAACACCACTACAGCCGGACTCTCCCCACGCTATGAGTACACGAGCGCTGACAAGATGCTCAATGTCAGTGTCACAGTGCCTCTGTCGCTCAAATATCTCGCGGGGCGCAATGCCGCGACAGGCGAGGACAAATCGACAGTGAGGCTGCTTGCGCGCCCGAATGTTTATTCGATAATACGTCCGAGCGGCACCTCGGAGTTCGTCATCAACGGCTCGTTCGGCACCACTGTCGGCAATCTCTTCGGCTTGCTGACTCAGCCTATTCAGAAATCCTACAGAACCCTCGAAACCGGCTCCGGACTGATTTCCCGCAGCCGCGGCTGGGATGCGCGGGTGACCTACCGCTACAAGCGCCCGCTCGATTTCTTTCTCACGAATTTCAGCATCAATTATTCGTCAAACCGCAATAATCTGCTCGGATCGCAATATGTGCTCGCAAACGAGACATTCCTGACAAGCATCGCTTCGGACAACACCACCGATGTATTCGGTGCATCCGCGAAGGTGACAAAAACTTTCATGCCTATAGGCACGGATGTGAGCCTGAGCGCGGCATATACCTGGAGCCGACGCCAGATAATGCAGCAGGATATCTATGTGAGATACTACTCGCGCTCCTTCACAGTCAGCCCTGCGTTGACAACGCGCCCGTGGAGATGGATGGAGCTGAAATGGAACGGCACTATCTATAAGAATTTCAACAGATACCTGTCATCGCACAGCGCCTACTTTGACTTTACCGAAAACGCAACGCTGTCCGTGTTTCCCGGCGGCGGTTTTGAGTTGAGGCTGAAGGGGGAGCATTACAAACGTGAGATTGCTGACAACAATTTCAAGAATATAGTGCTGATGGACTTCGGGGTGACGTGGCGTCACGGCAAATGGCGGTGGAATCTTGCCCTCAACAATCTGCTAAACAAGCGCAGCTATGCCTACACAGTGTTCAACGGGCTTGACACCTGGCGCTACGACTACCGCCTCAACGGCCGCACAGCCCTCCTCGGCGTCGCCTTCACCCTCTGATTTCCCGACAATGAAAGTGTTCTGTTATATAGTTATCTCACTATCTCTTCTGACAGTCATGGGCTGCGGCGATACAAAAGTTGACCGTCAACTTGGCTATGCCGACACTGTGATGTTTTCACATCCCAACTCCGCTGTTGCATTGCTTGAAAGTCTTGAGATTGACAGTCTTGACAGCCCCCGCTGTATGTATCGTGCCCTGCTTCTTGCCAAAGCTCGCGACAAAAACTGTACCACGATATATCCTGAAGAAACGGCTCCTTTCGCTGAATATTTCTCCGACCGGGGCGATAGTATAGAATATCAGGCTTTTTACTATCACGGATATGCACTGTCGATAAGCAAAGAATATGAATCGGCGCTGCTTGTCCTCACAGAGGCTTATCAGAAAGCATTGGCAGCCGATGATTATTTCTATGCCGCAATGAGTTCACGCGAGCTTTCGGATGTATATCTCCACTTATATATACCTAAAAAGGCTCTGTATTACACAGAAAGAGCAAAGGCGCTTTTTTTAAGAGCCGGGCTGCCTGTGTATGCCTCATGGGAAGACTGGTCAATAATCCGTGCCCATCTGTTTGATGACAATCAAGTGAGAGCATTAGAGCTGTGTGACTCCGTGAATCAGCAAATCTTTCATGATAATTCATATTTCCGACACACAGTAGAGACTCTAAAAGCTAACTGTTATTTTGACTTAGGCAACTATGCCGAGGCAATAAAGCTTTATAAGTCAGCGATAGACGATGGCTTTGTGATGACAGGCAAGGACTGGTGTCTATTAGGCGATGCATACTTGAAGGAGGACATGATAGATAGTGCTGTTGCGGCATGTGATTCCGCAGTAAGCGCTGGATTGAAAGATAGCATTTACATCGATTACGTCAATGCACGGATATATGCTCGCCAAGGTGATATGGATAAGGCATACCACGCAGCTATCAGGTGGGGAAAGAATATCATGGATGATGGCGACAGACGGATTACTCGTCCGCAGACTCTCGCGCTCACCGATTATTTCGAGCTGAAGGCTAAAAGTGCCGCGGACGAGGCTCTGTACTCTTCTCGCATCGCTTTGATGCTTATTGTTATATGCATCTTGTTTATAGTAGTTGCAATTTTGCTGTGGTTTCGCTACAAAGAGTCTGTCAGACGCCGCGAAAGGCAGATAGCCGAATCAGTCGTGTCCATCAGGTGTCTTGAGGAGGATCTGGAAAGGTACATAGATTCGGATTCAAAGACAAAAGCTGAATTTACCCATATTTTCCAAAGGCAGCTTGATATTATCGATAATGTCTGCAAACTTGATTTCAAGAGCACAGACACAAAAGCTGGTGTAAAGATGTTGCGGTCAGGTTTAGGAGAGATTGTAAATAATTTCCGAAATCAGGAGACCCTCAAGGTTCTTGAGAATATGATAGACCGCTATCATGACGGATGGATTAATCGGTTTAGAACGGATTTTCCAGGTATGAAGAGTGATGACTATGCGTTGGTCATATATTTATATCTTGGATTCAGCGCTGACACAATAGCCGTGCTTTTCAATGTCGCCGACAAAACAAAAATATATGTGACGAAGCATAGGCTTAAAGAAAAATTGCTCAAAATGAATCCGGACAAATATCACGACTACAACAAGGCTCTCGGTTTGAAATATCTGTAATTTGCGGCGGTTTGAGGTGAAAAGTTAACAGAAAAATCACCTTTTGGAGAGTTTTTTGCTCCATAAGTGCGGATTGTAAGATTTAAAATGGGATTTGAATTGTAAGTCGTTGTGACACAGTTGCGTATTGAGGGTGGTGTAATATGTTAAAGTGCGCTTGTACAGGACTATGAGATGCCAAAAGCCTTAACTTTGCACTCGTAAATCATTTCAAATATATGAAAAAACTAATCATTACATTAACCGCTATTATAGCGTCAATGGCTTTTCTAACCACGGAAGCTTTGGCGGAAGCAACACGCCTGAAACCGAGGGAAGACGGAGATAATTATAGTAAGCCTCGTAAACCTATCCTCTCTCCGGTATTTTGCAACCGCGAAAACAATTGTCTTATGATTTATGCGGATTACACAATGCTCGGAGAAGTGCTATTGGTGGAAAGAGAAACAGGAGCTGTTATCGCAGAAGAGACGGGAGAGCTTTCTGAGGGGATTATGATTGAACTCCCAGAAGAATGTAATTCTGTCATAGTCTATGTTACAGTAGATAATAAGGTGTATTGGGGCGAGCTATGATAAGATATATCGCCATAATATTTCTTATGATTATTTTTGTTTCCTGCGACTCTGCTACTCAAAGCAATCGTGACATAGTCTCAGAGGTAGTAGGAAAGCAGATAATTATCCCTGACACTTTGACTATCAGGATAAAAAATGACACGATAAACTATGACTTTTCCGATGCAGGGTTTAAAATCCTTGTATATGTAGATTCTTCAGACTGTACTTCGTGTAAAATGAAATTAGGTAAGTGGGTAGATATTGTCAACGAGTTTAAGAATATAACCGGAGGTGATCTGAATTTCCTTATGATAGTCAATTCTCATAATGATGAGGAGATTAGCTACTATCTTGAGCGCGACAATTTTCCTCTACCTGTAGCGATAGATGCTGATGGTAGATTCCGTAGCTTAAACAAAATCAGGAAAGAAAATGAGTATCAAACCTTTTTGCTAGACGAGTCCGACAATATACTTGCTATAGGTAACCCGACAATCAATCCTAAGATTAGGAGTCTATATCGAGGTATATTGTCGGAAAGAACCAAAGGAGAACCCAAAGAGTTTATTTCGCAACCCAAAGGAGTTATTATGCAAAGGGATACTGTCTATGCGACATTTCGTATATCTAATCCAGACAATGTAAATTATACAGTCCAGGAATTAGTTCCTTCGTGTGATTGTATAAAGGTACAGTCATTAGATACAATGCCGTCACATGGTTTCCTTAATGTAAACTTAAAGGTGGTGCCTGACACTCTAGAACGTTCCTTCTATAAATATGTAGATGTCTTTTTTACTCAGAAAGAACTGCCGATAAGATTATCAGTACATGGCTTCATTAAAACTAATACTTTATAAATTAACCCTTTAAAAGGATATCAAATGAGAAAGAAAATTTTTTCAGGTTTCATGTTGGCAGTTGCTGCTACTGCCGGAATCTATGCTCATCTCGAGCACAAACAATCACATTCTCTCACCGCGCTTCAGCTTAGAAATGCTGAAGCTCTGACAGAGAGTGAGTTCGATGCTGGGACTGGAGTAAATCCAAACGATTTATACGGCTATGATTTAGTCAATTGCATCGGTGAGAACGGCTATACTATTACAGGCGCGAAATGTGAGCAGAAAGCTCCAGAATTCGTATGTAATTCAAAGTTGGCTTACGGATGCGATTGATTTTTCTGCTACTGAGTACTTTTTTGATAATAGGGTGTACAACTGGTCACCAAGAGAACACTTCACTTACAGTGATGGATGTAGACTTGGATAGCCCGGATTGGGATACACTCTATTATTCGGAGATTGTCGACTCGGTGACGTACATCGACCTTGAGAGCTCTGACGATGCGATGATTGGCAAAATATCTGACCTCGACTACAACGGCAGCCGGATTGTGGTGCTTGATGACAAAACAGGGCTTGTCAAGATGTTCGATAAGGACGGTCGGTACATATCGCAGATTGGTGCACGCGGTCAGGGTCCGGAAGAGTACCTCAGAGCTAAAAATGTTGACATCAAGGACTCAGTCGTCGCAGTCTTTGACATCGCTCTCAATAAGGTTCTTTTATATGGAACCAATGGCCAATTTTGTGGCGCTGATTCTATCGGCACTGCGGAAGATTTTTCACAAATCAGTTCTTCCGGAGTAAGTGGCTATCTTATTGCGGATTATTCTACTCTGCCGAATAAGAAGGGTGGAATCCGTTTTGTTTCTCATGATGGAAGTGACAGGATGCTCAAAGAGCGTATGGATGCCATAAACAACAACCATCTATGGGAAATTTTCAAAAACGCCGGAGAGGTGTCGGTAATAACTCAGGATTATGAATATACAATCCTGAAACTTGACGGAGATTCGCTTTCGGTGATGTATCAGTTGAACGTAACTCCGTTGCCTTCGGAGTCCTCCAAAAAGAAGATTGCAGAGCATGACTTCAATGAGCTGATAAGCAACTACTCCAGATTGTTCCATGTGGACAGTGATAGATGGTTGATAATTTACTTCTGGAAGAAAGACAATCCGCGTGTTGTGTTTATAGACAAATCTAAAGGCGATGTCAGAGTCTGCCCCGGACTTGTCAATGATTTAGACAAAGAGGAGGTACGCGGCCGAGCCCCGGTACTTATCGACGGCGCGATGGTTGAATATGTCGACGGACCGGATGAGGATTCCAATCCCCGCCTGAAGTTGTATCATCTCAAAAAATGAATTTTCGCGTAGGGTGCGCATGCAGTAGGGTCGGGAGCGGATGGCGCTCCCGATTCTTTTTTGTAATTTTGCAGCATGGAGCTAAAAAAGAAAGCGATATGTGTTTACGGTGCCTCGCGCAGCAGCATTGACGAGTGCTATAAGGAGGCGGCGTTTGATGTCGGCAGGCTTGTCGGCGAGTGCGGCAGGCCGCTCGTCAGCGGCGGCGGCAGGGGAGGTCTAATGGCGGCCGCGATAGACGGCGCGCTGTCGGTCGGCGGCGAGGCAATCGGCGTGTTGCCCGAATTTATGGTTGAAAAAGGGTGGCAGCATGAGAGCCTGACCACCATGATAACGGCTCCTGACATGCACACGCGCAAACGCACAATGGCGTCGCTCAGTGCGGCGGCAATAGCTCTGCCCGGCGGTGTGGGGACTCTCGAGGAGCTGATGGAGATAATAACCTGGCGACAGCTGGGACTTTTTGAAGGAAATGTGGTGATATTGAACACCACCGGCTTTTATGACCCTCTGCTCGAGATGCTTGACAAAATCATACGTCTGGGATTTATGCGCGGCAGCAAAAAGCTCTGGTCGGTGGCGATGGACCCGGCACAAGCGGTTGCGCAGGCATTTGAAGGACTTGAATGACGCAGGCGCAGGACAACATATTATATGAGGATGCGCCGCAGCTCATGGCGATAGACACAGCGGAGGACTCCGCCGTGACTGAGGCGTCGGCAGATTCCGTCAGCGCGGCTCCGGCTGTGAAGGTGGATTTTCTCAGCGGCAATCTGTGCGTCAGCGCTCAGGCGCCAACGGAATATACTATGGCTTATTCATCAGCACATCCCGCCTACTATGACGGGGTTGCTCCTGAGGCGCGCCCCTTTCTTCCGGGCTACGATTCCGGTGTGGCAGCGATGGTTATCGGCGTGTTTCTGCTTCTTGCGCTGAATCTGCGTCATTACACTACTTTTCTCAAGGGCTTCGCGCAGGACCTCTGGGCTGTGCGCAGCCGTGACAATCTTTTTGAGGATCATACTGTGAGCGAGACCAAGGTAATCCTGTCGCTCATCATGCTCGTTTGTCTCAGCGAGGGGATTTTGCTCAATACCGTTGCTCTCAATCTGCCCTGGGGGGACATATCGCCCTTTGTGAGCATAGGCATCCTTACTTTTGCGGCGGGGGTATACTATCTCTGGCAGTTTTTGGTGTATAATATAATCGGATATGTGTTCACCTCGCGTGATGGCACGCATCAGTGGGTGCGCGGTTTCAATGCCTCGCAGGTGCTCCTCGGGCTTGTGCTGTGGGTGCCCGCGCTTGTTGTTTTATTCAATCCAAGTGTGAGCGCAAGTATGGCAATTTTGGGCGCAGTGTTATACATTTTGGCAAGAATCATCTTCATTTGTAAGGGTTTTAGGATTTTTTACAACAATTTGTTCTCGTTGCTTTACTTTATTTTGTACCTTTGCGCTCTTGAAATTATACCGCTGATTTTAGCATATAAAACGAGCCGGTATTAGTGTTTCTTGAATTTTCTAAATCAATCGAGCGTGAAAGTTAAAAAAATACTGGTATCACAGCCAAAGCCCACATCAGAGAAGTCGCCTTACTATGAAATTGCACAAAAGTATGGGGTTGACATTGAGTTTCGTCCTTTCATAAAGGTAGAGGGGCTGACTGCCAAGGAGTTCAGACAATCTAAAATCGCTATTCAGGATTACACTGCAATAATTTTTACAGCACGCACGGCAATCGACCACTTTTTCCGTCTTTGCGAGGAAATGCGTGTGACCATACCTGACACAATGAAATACTTCTGCACAACAGAGAGCATAGCGCTCTATCTGCAGAAATATACCATATACCGCAAGCGTAAGATTTTCCATGCTGATACCGGCAAGCTCGCCGACCTTATACCGTTTCTTGTCAAACACAACAAGGAGAAATATCTCTATGCTGTGAGCGATGTTCACAAGGATGAGACAAATCTTCTCGATAACCATAAAATCAATTACACGAAAGCTGTCATGTACCGCACAGTCAGCAATGATTTTGGTCCGGACGAGAAGTTTGACTACGATATGCTCATCTTTTTCAGCCCGAGCGGTATCGCTTCGCTGCTTAAGAATTTCCCGAAATTTCAGCAGGACGAGATAAAGATAGGTTGCTTCGGAGCTACAACTGCAAAAGCCGTCAAGGATGCAGGTCTGAGACTTGATGTTGAGGCTCCTTCAGTCAAAGCGCCGTCGATGACTGCGGCTCTCGAAAACTTCCTCAAGGAGGAAAACGGCTCAGAGGAGTGATATGACCGGTTTCCGGCTATACAAGAAAGAGCGTCTATGCAGCAAAATTGCAATAGACGCTTTGTTTTTGCCAGGTGAAGGCAAGCGGACAGTCATAGCATATCCATGGCGGGCTGTGTGGAAAGTCAATGAGAGAAGAGAAGTGAGTTGTGCGCAGTTTCTAATATCTGTGCCCAAAAAGCGTCTGCGCCACGCTGTTGATCGTGTTGCTATGCGGCGTCGGTGTCGCGAGGCATATCGTCTTAACCGCTCATTGATGGGCGAGTGTCCGAAAGTCGATGTCGCTTTTGTTTATATCGGCGCCGGACTCGCGGATTACTCTGCTACCAGCCGTGCGGTGTGCAAGATTCTTACTAAAATCGGTGCCTCGCTGAAGAAGGCTGGTTCGTAATGAGATTGTCAGAAATAGCAAAGGCCATAGTCGTTTTGCCGATACGCTTCTATCAGCTCTGCATATCTCCGCTTTTTCCCCCTTGTTGCCGTTTTACTCCCACATGCAGCCAGTATGCAATCGAAGCAGTGCGCAAGCACGGTGTTTTCAAGGGTTTGTGGCTCGCAGTTAAACGAATATCGCATTGTCATCCGTGGGGCGGCAGCGGATATGACCCGGTGCCATGAGTGAGCTTATCGACTGTCATACGCATAATCCCGATTCGACAGACGGTATAATCTGCGTATCGCCCGATTTCAGCGCATTTTCTCCCGGAAAGGTATATTCGGTCGGAATTCATCCTTGGGATACGTCAGATAGCCTTAAAATGGATTTTCAGGCGCTTGAGCGCAGTGCATCGCATGAGCAGGTTGTGGCTATAGGTGAGAGCGGCCTTGACAGGCTGAGGGGGGCTTCACTCGATGTTCAGACACAAGTTTTCGTGCGGCATATAGAGTTGTCGGAATTTCTTCGTAAGCCACTGATAGTACATTGTGTGAGGTGTTCGGCCGAGTTGCTCGGCTTGCGCCGCAGGCTCGGGCCTGTAATGCCGTGGATCTACCATGGATTTAGTGGCAAGCCTGAGCTGGCGCGGCAGTTGACCCGTGCCGGCATACTGCTGTCGTTTGGCGAGAGGGGCAATGTTGAGTCATTTCACGGAGTGCCTTCCGAATGTGTTCTGTTAGAGACTGATAATTCTTCAGTTTCCATCGATGATATCTGCGCTTTATATCCGGATGGCAGTGCCGGGCTTGCGGCTGCCAACCTCCGCCGTATATTTGGCGGATTACATTAAGACAGTATTATTTGGTTAAAATTGTTTAAACAAAATGACGACTCTTTGGGGAAATATCGAAATGTTATAATTTTGCATCAATGATAGGTTAAGCGGAGATGGCTCCGCACGGTGCTTGCCGCGAATTGGTGAAATACTGATGCGGCGCCCCCATAATGTAGAGTTTAAGCAGATTGCCATGCAAATGCTTTTGTACGTGGGAAATAATCAAAGAAATAGCTTACCGGAGCATGAATATGCTTAACTTGTCGTGGTTGCGCGCCTGTGCGCTTCCGCAATATTGACACGAGAGAGAGTTTAATAATAAATAGTTGTTTTATAGATAATTGTGTATTTGAAGCTTAAGGGTAGTCGTGAGACTATCCTTTTGTTTTTTTATAGCGAACATTGAAAGAGCGGCATGGGGCTACGTCTGAAATGGTGCTAACACACCTTTTGGCTGCGCTGCAGCTATATGCTACTCATATCAAACGTAGTCTTACCAGGCCCTCTTCCTCCACCCGGCAAAATCCGCTGATCCATAATAACATGGAGCAGACCGCCCCACCTTCTAAACCTCTAAACTCCTAAACTTTTATTACAAGTGTGCATTTTCGCAGAAAAAGGGGGCGCGCCGCAGGCTAACTTTGCACCGTCATGTATGAGCCTTTACGACATATAAGAACATCCGTCAGGGACGACCACTACTCGTCCGA
>JAIDJW010000003.1 GCA_029052015.1 Paramuribaculum sp.
TCTCTTGATTTGATCTGAGATAATGTTCACCTCTCCGTCAAGGGCGTTGGGCGCCATGAGTTTCGGTGCGTTGGGTGTCTCGCGCAATTCTACAATCGGGAATACCAGCAGTTCGCCCCGGTTCTGACCGATAAATGCCTCTATCTGGTAGTGGTGGCCTGCCTGCGGGTTGTTAAGCAACTGCTGGAAGCTCTTGGTGGTTGTTGTGGCGGCCCCACTGTATTCGTAAACAGGCACATTCAGTCGAGGATATACCTGGAAACGGTTGCCGGCGGCATCCTCAATCTGTGAGTTCTCGCCAATCCATTTCATGTTCTGGAGCACTACGCGCCTGTTGAACATGTCCTGGGTGATTTTGTCAGTACGAATGCTCATGGGTTTCCATGTCTCAGAGGGAGCCTTCTGACTCGTCGCATCCTTGAGGTATGATGTGAAATCGCTGGTAACAGATTTGACATATATTTCGGGCAATCCGTTGTTGTAGCGGAATTCGCCGGCAACTCCCATCGGTTCTATATACAGACCGTCGTGTCCCCATGAGTTATGATAACCAATTGCTGAGTAAGATTCGGGGAAGGGTGTGCCCTGCGACACGAGTTTGATAACATTGTTATTGATATCGCGCACGTATGCGTAATATGTCGGGCGACCGGTGAAGTTCTCGGCATTTGTCTCGTATGTGCCGAGGGTGTTCAGGCGGCAATTGATAATCACTCCCAGGCCATCGTGTATGCCATTCTTTGTCAGTTCGCCGATATTGGCAACTGTCACTACATCAGTTTTCTTGAAATCGTAGGTGTTGACCGCGCTTTTTAGATTAGGATTGTTTTTGTTGACAGACTGAATGAGCAGGCGGCCAGTCTCTGTTATTGTCACGCTCTCCCCTGAAGCGATTTTGTTTTCATCGCTTATAGTAGGTTCTACAACGCTCTCATCTGTAGTGAAAGTGTAGTAAATATCAGCATCATCAGGACCGGTGATTTTAGCAGAAGCAGTGCTGAGGAAATGATATGTGCCCTCATCGTCTTCTGTTGCTTCGCTTATCTCGGCGTTGGGTATAGCCGGCGGCTCTGCTGTACCCGGAGTCCAGGTAATCTTAATTTTTTCAAAGCCGCAAGAAGTAGTAGTGCTCGAGTTTGCTATAATTACAGTATGTTGGTCATTGCCCTCATTTAATGTATAGTTCCATGTGCCTTTACTTGCGTTAAATGTTTTCTTTCCATCGTATGTCGGGTAAAATGTGTTGCTGTCATCAAGTATAAAATATTGTACTCTACTCGCAAATTGGGCATTTGCTATACTAAAATCTATGGCCTTAATTTTACCTCTTTGGTTTTTGGTGGTAAATGTAAGCTTGACGCGATTATGGATATACATCCATAATGAGTTGCTTCTGCAGATGTCTGTATTTGAAGTACCATTTGCGTCAACTGTAATTATTATTTGGTCATCAATGTCCGGGTCATTTGGTGTGAAGACCATTTTGCTTATCTGATTAAAATCTTTATTTGATGCGCTATACACTTTACCATCAGAGTTGTTTGCATCATAGACCATAAGTGTGCCGGTCTGAGTGGTAAGTGATAGATCGAATACCTGGTCAATCCTCTGTTGAGAGAAGACCGGGAATACGGCGCATAGCACCATTAGAAAAAGTAACAGTTTTTTCATAAATTCCTGTATTTTTGATTGGTTAATAAAAAAGTGAATTTACATGATTGATAGCCACCCGCAAGGGGATGCGCTGCGGAGCAGCGTGCTGGTTGGGAACCCCACACGAAGCGTTTAGCGGAGTGTGGGGAAAGAGATGGATTATGGATGTTGAGCTTCGCAGAAGCGGCTTTAATAAGGTCGTTTCTACGAAACTCGTATGGCTGTATATGGTGCTTTCCCCACACTCCGCTACGCTCTGTGTGGGGTTGCCAACAAACCCGCTGCTCCGCAGCGATAAACCAAACCGGCGCTCCCTATCTCCTACGCCCCATAGGGGGTAGCTGCAGCGCAGCCAAGCGGTGCAGAGCACCGTTTCAGATGTAGCCACATGCAGGCGGTGCTGCGCACCGCGCAGCTTGTGGTAAAAGGTCCGTTTAATGGGTGTTGCTACAGCGTAGCAAATCTGTGTGTGACTGATTTGCTGCTCTGCAGCAATCTCCAGGGTATGAGCTATACACCCCAAGCTGCGCGCAGCTCTGCCGCGCTTGCATGGGGCTATACTTGACACGCCGCTCTGCGGCTTGTGGCGGCTCTGCCGCTGCCAAGCGACCCCTTTGGGTCGCGAGAAATATGAATAAAAAGAGTTAGACGGCGAGGTTATCTCGCTGTCTGTCAAATGAATATGGGGGGGGGTAGAAGTAGCGCTCATAGCGCTTATGTGTGCCTCATCCCTGTATAACATACGTGGTAGTTGTTGTTAATCACATTCCTATGCCACAAAATTATACATAATCCGCTTTTCCACAAAAAAATATTTCAAATATTCACATGAGCATCCCTCTTATTTCGACAAAGAAATCAGAGTCGATTTGCCGGGTTGGATTAAAGAGGTTGCGCCCGGCATAGATATCGGTTATTTACTTAAATCAAACTGAAATCCTCTCCACTCCTTATTATATATAAGAATAAAGGCCGCGCGGATTCCGCGCAGCCTTTATATAAACTATGTGTGGCTTGGATTAGCCGTTTACTTTCTTCATGCGTGCGATGAGGTCGAGCACCTTGTTTGAGTAGCCGATCTCGTTGTCGTACCATGACACAACCTTTACGAAGGTGGGTGTCAGCTGGATACCTGCCTTAGCGTCGAAGATAGAGGTGAGGGGGCAGCCGAGGAAGTCGCTTGAAACGACAGCGTCCTCAGTGTAGCCGAGTATGCCTTTGAGCTCGCCTTCTGAAGCTTCCTTCATGGCAGCGCAGATTTCCTCGTAGGTAGCGGGCTTAGCGAGGTTGACTGTGAGGTCAACAACAGATACGTCGAGGGTGGGGACACGCATTGACATGCCGGTGAGCTTGCCGTTGAGGGCGGGGATAACTTTACCTACAGCCTTTGCAGCGCCGGTTGATGAGGGGATGATGTTGCCTGAAGCGGCACGGCCACCACGCCAGTCCTTCATTGAGGGACCGTCAACGGTTTTCTGAGTAGCGGTGGTTGAGTGAACGGTTGTCATGAGACCCTCGGTGATGCCGAACTTGTCGTTGAGCACCTTGGCGATGGGAGCGAGACAGTTGGTGGTGCAGGATGCGTTTGAAACGAACTGCTGGCCTGCGTATGTGTCATCGTTTACGCCGCAAACGAACATGGGGGTGTCGTCCTTTGAGGGAGCTGACATAACCACATATTTTGCGCCTGCTTCGATGTGAGCCTGAGCTTTTTCTTTGGTGAGGAAGAGGCCTGTTGACTCAACAACATATTCTGCGCCTACTGCACCCCAGCCGATTTCTGCGGGGTTTTTGCATGCTGTAACGCGAATCTGTTTGCCGTTTACAATGAGGAGGCTCTTCTCAACGTCGCACTCAACTGTGCCGTCGAAGCGGCCGTGCATTGTGTCATACTTGAGCATGTAAGCCATGTAGTCAACAGGAAGGAGGTCGTTGATTGCTACTACCTCGATGTCGTCTCTCTTGGTTGACGCACGGAAAACGAAACGGCCGATACGGCCAAAACCGTTAATACCTATTTTTGTCATAAGTGTTTAAATATAATTGGGTTATGAATGTGTCAGTGTTGTGTGATGTTTTGTTGTTGCCGCGCATTGGTGCACGGCACCACAAAAGTAATAAATTATTTTTATAAATGTGTATGCGTTAAGTTTTTTTGTTTCAACGAGCCGTCCTTCAGGCGTTGCCGGCGGCTTCATAAACAATATTTTTATTATCTTTGTTGGAGTTAAGAGACACTTTTTCAGGTGTGATAACTGTAAATTATTTGTTATATGGCTAAGTTTCTGTCTGATTTCAAAGAGTTTGCCATGCGTGGCAATGTGGTGGATATGGCTGTCGGCGTGGTTATTGGCGCCGCTTTCGGCAAAATAGTGTCGTCGCTGGTCGATGACCTGATAATGCCTCTTGTGGGAGTGGCTACTGGCGGCATGAATTTCACTGACTATAAGTGGGTGATTCAGCATGCGGTTATGCAGGGCACGGAAGTCATCAAGCCTGAGGTGACTCTCAACTGGGGGTCGTGGGTGCAGACTGTTGTCGATTTTCTCATAGTGGCGTTCTGTATCTTCGTGATGATAAAGTTTATCAACCAGATGCGCCGCAAGAAAAAAGAGGAGCCGGCTCCCGCTCCGGCAGAGCCGACAAAGGAGGAGGCGCTCCTTGCCGAAATACGCGACCTGCTCAAGCAGCAGGCTGCGGACAAAGCGGATAATAAGTAATATTTACCCTTTTCTGCCGAAGTCGGCGGGAATCTCGCCCCACTCTTCCGTGTGCCACTTGCGCACATGGTTGTGGGGCGTGTTGTTTGCCAGCCATGCCTCGGCGCGGCTGACCATTGCTCTTATCCGCTCGTTGGCGGGAGTGGGGGCGAGGGTGGTCTTGACACGTCGCTCGCGCAGCCAGGCGAGGGCGGTCTTGCTGTCGGAGTATATTGTCACGCCGCTCCGTCCCTCCTTTTCAAGCATTGCGAGCGCATGGACTATCGCGAGAAATTCGCCTAAATTGTTGGTGCCTTCTTCGAGCGGGCCCACATGAAACAGCTCGGCTCCTGTGGCGAGGTCTACTCCGCGATACTCCACGGGGCCCGGATTGCGGCGGCATCCGGCGTCCACAGCTATGCCTTTGGCATCAATCTCCGGGAATGCCTCGTAGTTTACACTTATCACCGGCCGCGCGGCTATTGCCTTTATTATATCTGTGCCGGCATCTTCGGCTCCGCGCCGATAAGCCTCAACGGCTTCCTCGCGATTGGAATAACCTTTGTATCTGGCACCGGGAAATCCCTCCACCATCAGCTTGCAGTCCTCCCAGGAGTCATACACTCCGGTGTCGTGGCCTGCCCATACTACATAATATTTTTTGCCCATTGTGTGCGCTCAGGAGAGGGTTAGATAAATGTTTATGTCGCCGCTGCGTGTGCCGGCAACCGCCGCAATGGCGGGATTGACTGCTTTGCCCATGAAGGTGTATGCGGCTTTCTGCATTCCCGGCAGGAGTCTGAGGGCGTTGAGAGCTCCCTCGCAGCCGGTTATGTCGTTGAAAAAGGTGATGAATGTGTTGCTAAGCGCCATGGCTGCGGTGCGCGGCACGGCGCTGCCGCTGCCTGTGTAGCAGCATCTGCCTCCGGAGGTGTGAGCGGAGGCGGTTGCTGAAGCGGCGCCGAGGTCTACGGAGGGAAGAGAGGGGAAGATTTTGCCGCAGTTGTCGGTGAGGTCGAAGATTATCACGCCTTTTTTCATGTCGCTGACGGCTTCTGTGTCAAACACCGGCGCATCACTCATCTGAGTCGCCACTATGATGTCGGCGGTGCGCAGCGCATTGCGAAGCACCCGCGGATGAAGAGCCGAGCCTACGGCCCATGGTCCCAGGTCGCGCGTAGCCTCGCGCAGACGGTACACATCGTTGTCGAAGAGCCTCACTGTTGCTCCCGCTCCTGCGGCGGCCCGTGCGGCGGCCCGTGCGGCGATGCCGCTGCCGAGTATGGTTGTTTCGCAGGGAATCACTCCCGCAACTCCGCCGAGCAGTATGCCTTTGCCGTGAACGGAGTCGGCAAGCAGCGCCGATGCCGTGGCTATTGCCGCAAGCCCGTCGATTTCAGACAATATGTCGGCAAAGGGTGTGTTGCCCCGGGAGTCCTCTATGAGGTCGATGGCTATAGCCATGATGTGTCGCTCGAGCAGCGCTTTTACCGACGGCTTTGTCTGCCGGCACACACTCAGCAGCGACAAGAGCATGGCTCCGCGCCTCATGTGTCTGATGTCCTCGGGCGAAAGGGGTGCCAGATGTATAACAATGTCGCAGCCGAGAGCCTCGCGGCGGCTGCATATCTCGGCGCCTTCGCGGGAGTAGGAGTTGTCGGCATAGTGGATGGGGGCAGCGGCTCCGGCTTCGACCTTGATGCCGAAGCCTCGCTCGACAAGCATTCCCGCGGCTTCCGGCGTGAGCGGAAAGCGGCGCTCGTCGGCGCTGTTGCTTGCCGGAAGGCCTATCGTTATGTGGCGGTGGGTGCGGCCTGTTGCCTGCTGCTTAGGCAGCGTTGCTGGGGTATATTCGCTGCTGCTGTTCATTGTTCGGGGATATTGAGCATTTTTATGAATCGGCGTGCGGTGTCGCTTACCTCGCTCTCGGTTTCAAGCAGATCGCCTTCAAACACGAGCTGCGCCTTTGAGTAGTGCTCCATGCGCTGCTGCAGAGCCGTGACTATAAATTCTTTCAGCTCCTCGTCGCTTTTGCCGGCGATGAGGGGGCGTTTGTGGCGTCCGCGCATCAGTCGCGAGTGGAGCTTGGGCAGGGAGGTGTTGAGAAACACCGTTGTGCCGTGGCTGTTCATGAAGTCCATATTGTCGTGAAAGCACGGGGTGCCGCCGCCGCAGGCTATTATCACGTCCTCAAATTCTCCCGTTTCGGCGAGCATGCGCCGCTCAAGGTCGCGGAAACCGGCCTCGCCGCGGGTTGCGAACAGTTCTGACACGCTGGCATGGTAGCGCGACTCTATGTAATTGTCCAGGTCTATAAAATCTATGCCGGTGAGTTTGCCGACATTTCTTCCGAGTGTGGATTTGCCGCACCCCATGTAGCCTATCAGGAAAATCGGTTTCATATTTTTCGTTTTCACTGCAAATATAGGCAAAAATCCGCTCTTTTTTGTTTACTTTTGTCAGTTGTATGTACCAGCACCTTTAGTCGGCTTCATGGAAAAACTCATGCAATATGTATGGCAGCAGCGTCTCTGGCCACTGGCGGAGATGCGCACTGTTGACGGCCGCAGGGTGGAGGTGCTCGATCCGGGACGGCTGAACACCGATGCCGGTCCCGATTTTTTCAATGCCAAGGTGCGCATAGCGGGCGCTACGTGGGTGGGCAATGTGGAGATTCATTATCGCGCGAGCGACTGGCACCGCCACGGGCATGATTCCGACCGGGCGTATGATTCGGTGATTCTTCATGTGGTAGACCGCGATGATGCGGTTGTGCGCCGGCCCGACGGTCAGATTATTGCGCAGATGCGTATGCCGTGCGACCCCGCTCTGAATACTAAATACGGTGAGCTTGTAGGACGGGCGGACATAGACCTGCCATGTGCCCGCGATATAGCTTCTTTGCCGGCGGTATATGTCACCGACTGGATTTCGAGCCTCGCATACGAGCGGCTTTATGACAAGGTGGAGCGGATAGAGAGCATACGTCAGAGGCTGTGCGGCGACTGGGAGCAGACCTGCTATGTGACAGTTGCCCGCGGGCTCGGCTTTGGCATAAACGGTGAGCCGTTTGAGCGTCTGGCTCTAAGTTTGCCGCTGATTTTCATCGGCAAGCACAGCGACAGCCTCACAGCGGTCGAGGCGCTGCTTTTTGGCCAGAGCGGGCTGCTTAATGCCCATGCGGTGGCGGTTGATTCTTACGCGGCGCATCTTAAAAAGGAATATGATTTTCTTGCAGTGAAATTTGGGCTGAAGTGTCCAGAAAATCTCGGCTGGAAGATGGCGAGGATGCGTCCGCCAAACTTTCCCCACCGTCGCATAGCGGTGCTTGCGGCGATGCTTCACGGAGGATTTCGCATGATGTCACGGCTGCTTGAGGCGCGCGATGCCGATAGCGCCTGCTCGTTATTCACCCCGGAGCTCTCTCCTTACTGGCAGCGGCGCTACAGTTTTGGCGCGGAATCCGACCGCGATATCGGCACCTTGAGCCGGAGCTCGGCGATGGTGATGGCGGTGAATGTTGTCGCTCCGCTGATGATGGCATACGGACTGTCGCGCGGCGATGACAGGATGGCTGATGCCGCTGTCGATTTGCTGCACTCCATCAAGGCTGAGAGCAATTCGGTAGTATCGCTTTTTGCCCGTGCCGGCATAAAAGCAAATGACGCCTTTACATCGCAGGGGCTGATACAGCTCCGGCGGGCGTATTGCGAGCAGCGCAAATGCCTGTATTGCCGCATCGGTCACCGCAAGCTGTCGTATTGCGCTCACCGCCGCGATTAGGCGATTAACAATTAGTAATTATCAGAGGGGCTTGAAATTGTAGCCGAGGGTAATCTGGGCAAGTCGCTGACGCTTTGCGCCATAGTCGCTGCGGGTGATTTTGCAGAGTTTCCAGGCAAAGGACGCGCCGACATAGTAGCGGCCGAAAGTCAGGCCGGCTCCGCTGCGCAGGTCGAGGTCAACGCCGTAGTCGCCGTAGAGCGGACGGGCGGTTGTGCCTTTGAAGATGTTAGACGGTCTGTCCGGGTGAAACCAGGTTTTTATCCTGAAGTCGAATTCCGGGCCGGTAAACAGCGACAGCTGCACGTTTGATGACACATTGACGCGCCATCCAAACGCAATGGGCACTCTGATGCCTATTGTGCGCAATGTGGCTTTGGTGATGCCTTCGTGGGCTACCTCCTCCGACATTGTTCCGGTGGTTTCGAGGTTGTTGAAGTACACCTCTATTTGTGGCTCCGCGTACCAGTGGTTGTCTATCGGCGCACGAAATAGTCCCATTATAGAATAGTCCAGTCCGGTGGCTTTTGAACTCAACGGTATGCGCGCAAACTTGATTTGATAGGGATATGCGTAGCCTACGCTCGCTCTCACTCCGAAGTAAGGGCGATTGCCGAGATTGGTGGTTTTGTACAGATCATAGAGTCCATTTCTGGCCTGTATCGCACCAACGGCGCCGAGAATTATCAAGGCTGCTGCAAAAAGTCGTTTTATAAGCATATCATCTCCTGTACAGTTAGCGTGGCAAAGTTACCGAAATTTTCATAAAAAGCCCTCACAAAAACCAAAATTTAAACGGAATCGTGGAAATATTCGTAAATTTGCGTCTTAAACCAAGATTTTAAGCAGATATGTCAATCGACAACATTATTGCAAAAGGGGTTGCAGCTGCGGTCAAGGAACTCTACGGAGTTGACGCCGACCCCTCCACTATCACTCCCCAGACCACCAAAAAGGAATTTGAAGGAAATCTCACCGTAATGGTGTTTCCATGGGTCAAGATTGCCCGCAAGAGTCCTGAAGCGGTAGGTAAGGAAATCGGCGACTGGCTGGTTGACAACGAGCCTGCCGTCGCGGCATACAATGTCATCAAAGGATTCCTGAATATCGTCATCGAGCCCTCGTTCTGGGCTTCTGTGCTCGCGCATATCGAGGAGCAGAAAGATTATGGCACGGTGGCGCCCGACGATAATTCTCCGCTGGTGATGGTGGAATATTCTTCGCCAAACACCAACAAGCCGCTCCATCTCGGTCATGTGCGCAATATTCTTCTCGGCAACAGCCTTTGCCGCATTCTCGCTGCCTGCGGCAACAAAGTGGTGCGCACAAACATTGTCAACGACCGCGGCATACATATATGCAAGTCGATGCTCGCCTGGCAGAAGTGGGGCGACGGCGCCACACCCGAAACCACCGGCAAGAAGGGTGACCATCTTATCGGTGACTTCTATGTGCTCTTTGACAAGCACTATAAAGAAGAGGTGCGCCAGCTCGTTGCCGGCGGCATGAGCGAGGAAGAGGCAGAGGCTGCGAGCCCGCTCCTTCAGGAGGCGCGCGCAATGCTCCGCGCCTGGGAAGCAGGCGACCCCGAAGTGCGCAAGCTCTGGGCGATGATGAACAAGTGGGTTTACGCCGGATTTGACGAAACATACGAGCGCATGGGTGTGGGCTTTGACAAGATATATTACGAGAGCGACACCTATCTTGAAGGCAAGGATAAGGTGCTTGAAGGTCTTGAAAAGGGACTTATGTACCGCAAAGAGGACGGCTCGGTGTGGGCTGACCTCACAGCCGACGGGCTCGACCACAAGCTCCTGCTCCGCTCCGACGGCACTTCCGTCTACATGACCCAGGATATAGGCACAGCCAAGCTGCGCTATCAGGACTATCCCATCGACAAGATGATATATGTGGTGGGCAACGAGCAGAACTATCATTTCCAGGTGCTGTCGCTGCTTCTCGACCGCCTCGGCTTCAAGTGGGGCAAAGACCTCGTGCATTTCTCCTACGGCATGGTCAATCTGCCCGAAGGCAGGATGAAGAGCCGCGAGGGCACCGTAGTTGACGCCGACGACCTTATCGAGGAGATGGTGGGCACCGCCCGCGCAGTCAGCGAGGAGCTCGGCAAGCTCGACGCCTGCACAGCCGAGGAGAAAAAGGAGATTACCGAAATCGTTGGTCTCGGAGCACTCAAATACTTCCTGCTCAAGGTTGACCCGCGCAAGAACATGGTGTTCAATCCCAAGGAATCCATCGACTTCAACGGCAACACCGGTCCCTTCATCCAGTACACCTACGCCCGCATACGCTCCGTGCTGCGCAAGGCGCAGGAATCGGGTATGACCATCGGCGGCTATATCGGCGCCAAACCGGGCGAGCGCGAGGTTACTCTCATCCAGCGCCTTGCCGATTTTCCCGCAGTAGTTAATGAGGCAGGACGAAATTATAGCCCTGCGCTCATAGCCAATTATGCCTACGAACTTGTTAAAGAATATAACCAGTTCTATCACGACTGCTCCATACTCAAGGAGGAGGACGAGACAACCCGCTCGCTCCGCCTCGCTCTGAGCAAGGTGACGGCAGACACCGTGCGCACCGCGATGGGACTGCTGGGCATAAATGTGCCGGAGCGTATGTAAAAACAAACAAACAACAAACCTCTCAAACCGTTATAAAACATGAACGATTATCAGAATTACCAAAACTACTATCAGGGCGGCTACGACCAGCGCGCGCTCGACACCAAGGTGTCATCCGTAATGAAAAAGGTCTATGTCAAGATGTTCCTCGGACTTCTTGTCACAGCCTTTGTGTCATACTTCTGCGCCGGTTCTCAGGCAGTTCTCACATTTTTCAGCCAGCATTCTGCGCTGATGTGGGTCATCTTCCTGGTTGAGCTCGGCCTCGTGTTCGCAATCTCGGGCGGAATAAACAAAATGAGTTCCTCGACAGCCACGCTGCTCTTCTATCTCTTTGCTGTGGTCAACGGACTCGCGCTGTTTCCCATATTCATCGTCTACACCGGAGTGTCAATCGGCAAGACCTTCTTCATCACCGCCGGCACATTCGGCGCGATGAGCATCTACGGCTACCTCACATCGCAGGACCTCACCAAATGGGGCTCGATACTTTTCATGGCGCTCATAGGCCTTATCATCTGTGCGGTGGTAAACATCTTCTGGGCAAACAGCACCTTTGAATGGATAATCTCCGCTCTCGGCGTGCTCATCTTCGTAGGCCTCACCGCCTGGGACACCCAGAACATCAAGCGCATGGCAATGACCGCTCCCGCAGAGTCTGCCGGCAAGCTCGCCACATTAGGCGCGCTGAGCCTCTATCTCGACTTCATCAACCTCTTCCTGTATCTGCTCAGATTCTTCGGCAACAGCCGCGACTGATACGGAATTTCACCCATATAAAGCGGGCGTATGCGAATTAAAAACGCATACGCCCGCTTTGTTTTTTCACGTTTAGGCGATTTTTACTAACTTTGCACATCTATTCCACCACACTGATGAAAGATTTACACGCTATTCAAAGCAACATAGCGCCCGAACTTGAAGAGCTGCACCAAAAAATAGGCGCGGCGCTTCACTCGTCAAATCCTTTGATGGGCAGTGTGGTCGAGGGCTATCTCAAGTCAAAAGGCAAGCTAATCCGCCCGATTCTCGTGATTCTCACCGCAAAGCTCCTCGGCGAGGTCACACCTAAGGTCATCAGCGCGGCAGCAGCGGTAGAGATGCTCCACAATGCGTCGCTGATTCACGACGACGTCGTTGACGAATCAAAATTGCGTCGCGGACGAGCCACCATCAACAGCGTGTGGGACAATCATATCGCGGTGCTTGTCGGTGACTTTTTTGTCAGCAGCGCCCTGCAGCAGGCCATATCTACCGGCGACATCCGCATCGTAGGCTCTCTCGCAAATCTCGGCAGGCTCCTCTCCGTCGGTGAAATCGACCAGATTTACAATGCCCGTTCCCACAAGCTTGACGAAAAAGCATACTTCGAGGTGATAAGCCGCAAAACGGCCTCGCTCTTTGTGTCGTGCGTGGAGATGGGCGGCTATGCTGTCGGAGCCGACGAAAAAGATATTGCACCCATGCGCCGCTTCGCCGAGCTCCTTGGACTCTGCTTTCAGATAAAAGATGACGTTTTTGATTATTTCTCCGACGAAAAGATAGGCAAACCTACCGGCAACGCCCTCCGCGAGGGCAAAATCACCCTCCCGCTTCTCTATGCCTTGACCCGCCGGGAAATGCCGGAAACACAGCGAATGGTCGAATTGAGCGCCAAGGAGGAATTGAGCACCGAAGAAATAAACACTCTCATAGAGTTTGCAAAATCTGCCGGCGGCATCGACTATGCCTACGACACCATGACACGCCTCGGAGCGCAGGCGCTTGAAATGCTTGAAGCCTTCCCCGCATCTGACCACAGGCAGTCGCTTGCCGACATCCTCTCCTTTATCATCGAGCGCGACCGCTGATTCTCACCCTGCCTTCCTGCAGGAATTCCCATTGTTGCCCCCGCTGTGCTATTATATATATATATAGGTGTCAGCAGCCCTACTTGTAATGGTTGGCCTCCAATTGTTGCGTTAGTGTTATAAATCTGACATGAATATGAAATATTTGTTTTATCTTTGCAAACAAACCTGCTGGGCGCGTCACACTTTGTGAGTCACGTACCGGCTTAACCATCGTCACACCCATATATATGAGTTATAGCTTTTTAGACTTTCTGGGTCTGTTAGGTGCCGTAGGCTTGTTCCTTTATGGCATGAAAGTGATGAGCGAAGGCTTGCAGAAAGCGGCGGGCGACCGTCTGCGAAACATTCTGTCGGCAATGACGCGCAACCGCTTTACCGGCACCCTCACCGGATTTCTTATCACCGCCTTGATTCAGAGCTCCAGCGCGAGCACAGTCATGGTGGTGAGTTTTGTTAATGCCGGGCTTATGTCGCTCGCGCAGTCGATGGCTGTAATCATGGGTGCGAATGTCGGCACCACTTTCACCGCATGGGTAATAGCCCTGTTTGGCTTCAAAGTCAATATCTCAGCGTTTGTACTGCCGCTTATCGGTCTGTCAATACCCCTTCTCTTTACCAAAAAGAGCCGCAACAAGAGCATAGGCGAGTTTCTGATAGGCTTTGCCTTCCTCTTCATGGGGCTCGACATGATAAGCAGATACGTGCCCGACCTGCAGAGCAATCCCGAAATGTTTGCCTTCCTGCAGCGCTATGCCTCCATGGGCTACCTGTCGGTGCTCACTTTTGTGGCCGTCGGCATTATTCTCACAATGGTCATCCAGTCGTCGGCGGCAACCTTTGCCATAACCCTTATAATGTGCAGCAAGGGGTGGATAACATTTGACCTTGCGTGTGCTCTGGTGCTCGGCAGCAACATCGGCACCACCATCACGCCGCTTCTGGCATCTATGAGCGGCAATGTCGCCGCAAAGCGCACCGCCATGGGGCATTTGCTGTTCAATTTCCTCGGCACCTTGTGGGTGCTGTGTTTCTACTATCCGTTCTGTCATCTCAACGAGTGGCTTACTGAGGCCCTCGGCCAGGGCGACCCGACAGCACTTGCCGGCTACGTCAACCATATAGAGGCAACGCAGCCCGACGTTTACGACCACCTTTTCGACAACTCCCTGCCCGACGGCCATGATGTAGCAGTCAAGGTGGCCGCCCTCCAGCAGAGCGTCTCGATAGGTCTGTCGATATTCCACACCGTGTTCAATCTCATCAATCTCAGCGTCATGATATGGTTTACCAACCTGTATGTCAAGATTGTTGAGCGCCTGGTGCCTGCAAAGCACAAGGAAGACGAGGAATTCCAGCTCAAATTTATCTCCGGCGGTCTGCTCAACGCCGCAGAGCTAAACATAGCCCAGGCAGAGAAAGAGATTGCGGTTTATGCCGAGCGCGTGCAGCGCATGATCGGTATGGCGCAGCGGCTTGTCCACGCCAAAGAAGAGAGCGAGGAGTTTGCCAACCAGCTGTCGCGGCTTGAGAAATATGAGGATATAAGCGACCGCATGGAGATTGAGATAGCCCATTATCTCAACAGGTGCTCCGAAGGCAGGCTTTCAAACGAAGGCAAGCTCCAGATTGCAGCAATGCTGCGAATTGTCAGCGAGATAGAGAGCATTGCCGACTGCTGCCTCGGCGCCGGCAAGATTCTCATACGCAAGCAGCAGAGTCATGTGAGCTTCAACGATGAGATATATGCCAATATCGACGCCATGTTTGGCTATGTGGAGAGCGCAATGACCAATATGGTCAGTCTGCTCGGCAACATAGAGCATGCACGCGAGCAGGACATCATTGTCAGCTACAACAAGGAGCGTGAAATCAACAATTTCCGCAACCAGTTGCGCACCGCAAATATAGAGAATATCAACTCGAAGCATTACGAATATCAGGCAGGCATATACTACATGGATTTGGTAAGCGATCTTGAAAAGACCGGCGACTATATAATAAATGTAGTGGATGCGGTGCGTGAGCAGGTGAAGGTCACAGGCACGAAATGATAGGTTAAATTCTTGTCACAAAATCGCGACAATGTTGTTACCGTGGTTTTATTACAGCTGTTTTTAACTAAATTTGTCCTCCCGAGGGCTTAAATGTACCATCCCTCACAACCTTTCATCACACTCTCATGACTCCTTCAGACGGCGTTCATGCCAACTCAGCAGAAAAGCTACTTATCGTTGACAGCGATAATATGCTGTGTGAGCTGCTGCAGTATAAATTTGACAACGAAGGCTTTATTGTGGATATAGTTCATGATGGGGAAACAGCGCTTACATTTCCTCTCGACAAATATGACCTGATGCTGGTTGACCTGATGAACCGGCCTTTCAACGGTGTGCGCTTTACCAGGGCTATACGCGAAAACTCCGACACTTTCGGCATACCCGTCATTATTATGAGCGACCGCACAGGAGAAGATGCCATTGTCGAGGCATTTGATGCAGGAGCCGATGACTATATCACCAAACCTTTTTCCACCAGAGTGCTCATTGCACGCATACGCTCCGTGCTGCGCCGTCGCAAGCGTATGACTGCCCGGCGCCTCAGCAATGTGCTCCGCTATAAAGGCATAACTGTCGATTTTGGCGCCGGCACAGTTCTTGTGGATGAAAACCCCGTTTCGCTCACACGCACCGAGTACCTCATACTCGCCATGTTCATGCGTCACCGCAATCAGTTTTTCGAGCGGTCGGAAATACAGCATGAGGCGTGGGAGGAAGAAACTATTTCAGAGCGTGCGGTAGATACAAATATCTCGCGTCTGCGCAAAAAACTCGGCGACTACGGCCGGCAGATTGTCAACCGCCAGGGATTCGGCTACGGATTCATCGAATAAGCCTGAAACACCCATGTCGAAGCACACCCTAATGTCGCCGCTGCCCGCCTGCTTTGCCCCCGGAGTGCATGAAGCCGGCTGTGATGAGGCAGGGCGCGGATGTCTCGCAGGGCCCGTTTATGCGGCGGCTGTAATCCTTCCCGACGACTTCACCCATCCGCTTCTCAACGACTCCAAGCAGCTCACGGAGAAGCAGCGCTATGAGCTGCGTCCCGTCATAGAGAGCTGCGCGCTTGCATGGGCTGTCGGCACAGCATCCGCCGCCGAAATCGACGAGATAAACATACTCAAGGCATCCATCCTTGCGATGCACAGGGCGCTTGACGCGCTCACTGTGCGCCCCGGAGCAGTGATTGTTGACGGCAACAGGTTCACTCAGTACACCGACCTGCCTTGTCAGACATTTGTTAAAGGCGACGGCAGATTCGCTAACATCGCCGCAGCATCCGTGCTCGCAAAGACCTACCGTGACGACGCCATGACCGCCCTTGCGGCGCAATATCCGCAATACGGATGGGAAATCAACAAAGGCTATCCTACGGCCGCCCACCGCAAGGCAATCGAGCAGTTCGGACCATCTCCACTCCACCGCTCCACCTTCAAACTCAAAAAATAATAGCCTTACAGCCCCTGCAAAGTGCATTTTTGCAGAAAGGGGGAAGATACAGGGGGTAATTCTATCACCCCCGCGCCGTCTGCGCCGCCGGCAGGGCAAGTTCTACAGATAATTAAATAAGCAAAGAGGCGGGGGCGCCCAGTGCGCCTCCGCCTCTAAACCTATGGGTCGGCGGTTTATCATCGCGAAGCGCTTTGCTTGCAAAGAAACCGCCGCTCCATATCAGATTCTAACTTTAACAGCCTTTCCGTCCGGGGTGCGTACGATGTAGACACCGCTTGCAAGACCGGTGGTGTTGACTCTGCGGCCGTTGATGTCGAACACCTCGCTGCCTTCGGGAGCGACGATGCTGTCGCCGTCAACACGGACTG
>JAIDJW010000030.1 GCA_029052015.1 Paramuribaculum sp.
TCCATACATCAATCACGGAAATTCATTTATTTATTAACAAAAACATAATACAGAATCGCGTATGAAAAAACTGTTACTACTTCTAATGGCTTTATTGGCTCTCACCCCACCACTGAGAGCCGACTGGCAAAAAGACTATGAAAAGCTCAGGGATGAAATCGCCTGGGAATATAGTAAAACTACTCAAAACGGGAAATTTATTGCTTATTATTATGACGTGGATTTGACCACACGAGAAATAGGCACCGAACTCAAACAGATTGAGCTTACCGACTATGAAAATCCAGGGAACAATCAATATAACATCACCACTAAAATAGTCCGGTTGGAATGGCAGCCATCAGACTCAAAAGATGTAGTTGAAATAATTTTCAATGATGAAGATGTTCCTGAGTCCTACATTGATGCAACAAACAAGCAGAAAGACGTAAAGGTCGGAGCCTTTTTTACGACTTACGGCATATCTATACAACCCAAAACCAAATTCTCTGTGCAGACAAGATTTGGTGGAGCTTTAGAATATTTCAATCTACAAGTCGGAACACTTTTATCTAACATCGGGCTCATCGACGGATACTTCGCTTATCCTGATTACGTTGCCCCAATTTCCAATAACAATGCTGGTGGTGATTCTGAAGATAAGACTCATCAGATATTTTCTTACGGGAATACTTACAGTAAACAATCAGCAACCGCATATTTCAGAATATCAGCCTATTCTGACAAGAGTAGAGACTACACATATACGCTGCGTAATTTTAATGCAAGAAATACATCTGCTACAGGCTTATGTTCCTTCAAACTTCTGTCACTTAGATGGATTGCAGGCATTCCTCCGACTCCACTCACACCAGACATTGACTTCAACGTAGTCAATGGTTATGAGGACAATAATGACATTTATTACTCAAAAGATGTAACCATCAAAGCAAAATTCAACACAGAGGAGACTCTGACCGACAGCAAACTGATGATGCACATAAGCGACAATCCTGAGAATATCGACCCCGAAAATGACCTTGAACTAACCAAGAGTGGCGATTATTGGACCTGTGATGCTTTTACATCATCAAAATATGTACAGGTTTATGCTTATTATCCAGCGATAGGGACTGCAAGCCCAGTTATAAGCAAACAATTGCACAAGCTTGACAACGTTGTGTTTGACAATCTGGCTGACGCACAGGTTGAGGCAAACAACAATAAACTTGTGACCTTTAGCTGTCCGCTGCTTATAGAGGGCATTCAGAACACGCAGAATAATGCTAAGTTCATGTATGTGCGTGACCCGCAGGGCAATGCCATCAAGTTTGTCAACAACAGCGCTGACATTTTCTTCAATGAGTCCAAACACTATAAAGTGGGGCAGGAGATTCCCGCCTACGGCGTCACGGGCGTGTACCGTCACACCGAGGGCTGGCCTCAGATTGAGGTGTATGTAGGAGCAGGTTCCGACTATCGCCGCTATAGCGCTGACGCAACTTATGTTATGACAGATTTCGACGACTATGACCCGAAGCGCACAACTTTCGGCGCTGACGATTTCAACCGCCATGTGGTTGTCAGCAACCTCACCTGGACCGGCAGCGAGAGCAGATTTACCGACTCCGAGGGCAACAGCCTCAACGCCTACGGCCGCTTCACCGACTATCAGGGCGTGCTCGGCACACTCAAAGAGGGCAAAAGCTATACTGTAGATGGCTTTATCGGCCAGATCAAGGGCGAGCCGACAATCTTCCCGACAGGCTATGCGCCTGAAGTGATGATTTACGCTCCCAATCCCATTATAGGCGAAAAGGATGCCGACGGATGGATTGACGTCAATATCATATCTGACGACGTGACTTTCACAGTCAATTCCGATGATTTCCCGAGCGGAACAAATCTGCACAAGAGAGTCAACGGCAGCAACGGCACCTGGAGTTACCAATACAGCAACAGCCAGACTCTCGGCAAAGATGAGTTTGTGTTTAATGACAAAGGCATACTCGAAGTAGTACTTTCAACAACCTACAAGCTGGTATATGGCGCAGAGCAGAAAATCCGCTTCCACAAGCGCGAGGTAACCAAGGAGTTTGCTACTCTCGCCGAATTCAACACCGAGTTCCGCGACGCCACCGATATCCCCGAGCCGAATACCGACGACACCAGATTCTACCGCTTTACCGGCAGAGCCGAAGTTCGCGCGGTGACACCTAAATATCTCTATCTGCGCGACGCCGACTGCGAGGAAGGCAAGGAGAGCATAAGCTCGCTGCTGCTCTACAACGAAAACGGCTGGCAGAGCGCAGTGACCAACCTCAGCGGAGCAACAGGCAATGAGCCTGAGGTCGGCGACATCCTCACCAACTTCGCCCTCATTCCCGACCACACGCAGCTCGGCAACCTCCGCGGCTACGCCACCAACTTTGCCCGCACCCTGCGCCGCGCTCAGGACGGCTCCGGCATTGAGCCCACACCCAAGACCAAGGAAGCAACCGAGGCGTTCAGCGACGATGACCGCATGGTGCGCTACATTGTCAAGGGCGCTACCGTTGCCCGTGACGACAAGGGCGTCTACACCATCTCCAATATGCCGGGCAACCCGGTGCTCAATATCGGCGATGTGTTTGAGGTGACCGGCGGCTGGACAACAGCCTGGGATCCCACCAAGTCTTTCGACATCGAAGGCATTGTGCTTCGCAACGGCGATGCCGGCTATGCCCTCGCCTTCTACGACTTCACTGCCGGCGAAAGCAGCCCCGCGATGGCTGTGCCGACACTTGAGGGAGTGGAGGACACTGACCCCACCGTCGGTCTGAGCTTCGCCACCACCGCCAAAGTGGTGCTTACACTGGCTGACGCTGACGCCACTGCCGACATCTGGTACACCACCGACGGCAGCGACCCGCTCAACAATCCCGACAAGCGCAGCAAGTACACCGCACCGTTTGAAATCAGCGCCACCACCACAGTGAAGGCCTACTCCGCAGTTGCCGGCGCTATGCCGAGCGCGGTAGTTGAGCGCACCTTCACCCGCACCACCAGCGACCGCCGCTATATCATCAACTTCCTCAACCAGGGTCATCCCGGAGAGATGTACAACTTCACCGGCACCGTGGCTGTTGCCGCAATCGGCAAGGAGTATATGTTTGTGCGCGGAGCCGTGGGCCACTACCTGCCCGTCAAGCTCACCGCCGAGGGCGCATCGTGGACCGACAAAGGCTATGCCGTGGGCAACCATCTCACGGGCTTCATGCTCGGCTATCATGAGGAGGGCGCCGAGGGCGCTGTCAACCGCATGGGCAGAGTTGCCGACGCCGCAACACTCGCCACATGGGGCGCAGCAGTCACCCCTGACGCCGGCGAGACCATCGACGTTGCCAACCCCGAGACAACCTCAGCCATAAGCGCCGCCAACGCGCGCCGCATGGTCACCGTCAAGGGCGTGCACATCAACCGCGGAGCCGCCAAGGCTGACGCATGGACAATGACCGAGGCAAACGGCGAGGGCGCAACCTACGCCCTTGTGCCCGAAGTGCTCGGAGCCGACATGAGCGCAGTGACCGGCGAGGGTCAGCAGTTTGACGTCACCGGATTCGTGATGTACTCAGCCGACGGCGCGCTTGAGATGTGGCCGATGAGCATCAGCCGCCTCACCCCCGCCGCCAACGTTGCCATAACAGTTGACGGCAAACCCGCCGGCGCTACCGCCGAATTCACTTCAAGCGTCAAGCTCGAATTCAGCTGCCCGACACCCGGAGCTGTCATCCAGTATCAGTTCTACAACGAAAACAGTGACACCGAGCCCGAGCGCTGGTACACCTACGAAGGACGCCCGGTAGTAATCGACGAGAGCTGCCGCCTGCATACACGCGCAACCGCTCCCGGATTTGCCGTGGGCAACCACACTCACCTCAACCTCGTGCGCCTCGACCAGACCGCCGCTCCCGCAATCAGCGCAGTTGAAGGCACTGAGTCAAGCACCGTCACCATCAGCGCCGAGACAGGCACCGTAATCTCCTGGTGGACAAGCGAGGACGCTACCGCGAAAATCTACACCGCCCCGATTACAATCGAGGCTACAACAATAGTCTACGCCACCGCCAAGGCTGAAGGCAAGGTCGAGAGCCCCGTTACCCACAAGCTCGTCAAGGTTGCCGGCAGCGCCGCTCCATCTGACAAAATCAGCGGCAAGGTCAACATCAGCGCCCGACTCAACGAAGAGGGCAAGCCGGTCGTTACCATCACCCCGGCTGACGAGACTCTCACCCCCGGCAGCTACACCATATATTATACCCTCGAGGAGGGTGTGGTGCTCACTCCGGAAAACGGCACCAAGTACACCGGCGAGTTCATCATGCAGGAGAGCGGACTGGTTACCGCGATACTCGTGGAGAGCGGCAAGAGTGCCGGCGAACCCTGCAGCCTCAATGTATGGGCGGGAGTGACCGGCATCGACGGCATCAGCGGCGCCGAAGGAGAGAGTGAAGTGCGTGTTGACGGCGACAGCATCATCGCTCCGCAGGGCAGCGAGGTGTACGACCTCAGCGGCCGCCGCGTCAACCCCACCGGACTTACAGGCGGCATCTACATCGTCCGCATCCCCGGCGGCAAAGCCATTAAAGTCAGAATCTGATATTAAGCGGCGGTTGAAAGCCGCCGGCCCACAGGTTTAGAGGAGCGGAGGCGCATCGGCGCCCCCGCTCCTCTGCTTATGTGCTTTATTGCAACAGCACCTCTCAGATATAGACAAGATGATTGGTTGGTCATTAAAAGCAGCAAAGCCGCAAAAAGCCGCATCGCGGCTCTGCCACTTTTTACTATACTGCGCTACGGATGACTTCCGTCTTTTTTGGTGCTTTTTGGGGGATTAAGCGGGAAATAGTCGGGAATTCTTATTATATTTGCAAATTACACATATTATATACGACAATAGCATGGTGAAAACCAAGTATCTCATATCTTCATTTATCGCCCTGGGCTGCGCCTGCGCCGCCTCAGCCATGACTCCCGGAGAAGCTAAGGCGGCTTTCGAGGCTGGCGACTATGCAGAAGCGGTGGAGACTCTCCGCGCCATTGCCGACAAGGAGCCGCGCAATGCGTCGGCACACACTATGGCCGGAATTGCGCTCATGCGCACCGGCAATCCTGACGCCGCGCGCAAGTATCTGCTCAAAGGCACCAACGAAGCTAAAATCCACCTCGCGGAGCTTGATTTCTACGACTATGACTTCGATGCCGCTGACGAGTGGCTCGACAAATATGCCACCGCGCAAAAGAAGGCCCGCAAGCCTGAGAGCGAGGAGGCGGAGAGGGTGCGCGCACGCATAGAGACCGGACGCTCGATGCTTGACCGTGTGGAAAAAATCGCCATTATCGACAGCATCGCAGTGCCCCGCGAGGATTTCTTCTCGTTCTATCGGCTGGCGTCATCGGCTGGCGCCATTGAGGCGCCATCGGCTCTGCCGCAAGGCTTCAGCGCCGCCGATCCTACAACGGTGTATGTCAGCGAGGACGGCAGCACCATGCTGTGGAGCGCCCCGGATGCCGACGAGAACTTCGGGCTGGTGCAGTCGTCGCGTCTCGCCGACGGCAGTTGGGAGGCTCCGGCGCCCCTCGGCACTGTGCTCAACGAAGGGGGCGACGCCAACTTCCCTTTCCTGATGAGCGACGGAGTGACCCTATATTTCGCCAACGACGGCGAGAATTCGCTCGGCGGCTACGACATATTCATTTCGCGAAACGACGGCGAAAAGTATCTTCAGCCGCAGAACATCGGCATGCCCTACAACTCACCCTACGATGACTATCTGCTCGCTATCGACGAGGAAACAGGCATTGGCTGGTGGGCGACCGACCGCAACCGCATGACCGATTCGATAACCATTTACCGGTTCGTGCCGCAGGAACTTAGAATCAACTACCCGGTAGACACCGAAAACCTGCCCGCACTCGCCTTGGTGAAGGACTACCGCGCCACCTGGGGCGACAACGACTACACCACGCTCAACGACAGAGTGAAATCCATTCGCCACACACGCCGCGAGCGCAAAGCCGACTTCAGGTTCGGGCTTCCCGACGGTAGCGTAAGGACTTCGATAGAGTCGTTTCACAGCGCGCAGGCGCGCTCGCTGATGCAGGACTATCTCGACCAGAGCCGCAAGATTGACGACACCCGAGCCTACCTTGCCAGACTCAGGGCGCAGTACCGCTCCGGCAACACATCCGCCTCCGCCGACATCACCTCCCTTGAAGCCGAGCTGCCGCGCATGAAGGCGAGGCTCAAGGAAATAGCGGGCATGATTGTCAACGCGGAGATGTGACAACAAGAATAAACAATAAACCACTCAACATATTTCTTATGGAACTGACAGTAATTATTCTCGCGGCAGTGGCGCTGATACTGCTCTGCGTATTTTTCTATTATGTGCCGTTTTTCCTCTGGATTTCAGCGAGAGTAAGCGGTGTGCGCATATCGCTGATGCAGCTTGTGCTGATGCGCATCCGCACAGTGCCTGTAGGCACTATAGTGCAGGCAATGATTGAGGCCCACAAGGCCGGGCTGCACGACGTTACCCGCGACGACCTCGAGGCCCACTATCTCGCCGGCGGCAATGTGGAGAAGGTTGTCCACGCCCTGGTGTCAGCCTCCAAAGCCAATATAGACCTCGGCTTCAAGATGGCTACAGCTATCGACCTCGCCGGCCGCGATGTGTTTCAGGCAGTGCAGATGAGCGTCAATCCCAAGGTCATCGACACTCCTCCGGTAACTGCCGTTGCCAAGGACGGCATCCAGCTCATCGCCAAAGCGCGAGTGACCGTGCGCGCCAACATCAAGCAGCTTGTGGGCGGCGCCGGCGAGGACACGGTGCTTGCGCGCGTTGGCGAAGGCATAGTGTCGTCCATCGGCTCCAGCGAGAGCCACAAGCAGGTGCTTGAGAATCCCGACAGCATATCCAAGCTCGTGCTCCGCAAGGGTCTTGACAGCGGCACCGCGTTTGAAATACTATCAATCGACATCGCCGACATTGACATAGGCAAGAACATCGGCGCCGCCCTGCAGATTGACCAGGCGCAGGCCGACAAGAACATTGCCCAGGCAAAGGCCGAGGAGCGCCGCGCGATGGCTATCGCCCTCGAGCAGGAAATGAAAGCTAAGGCTCAGGAGGCCCGCGCAAAGGTTATCGAAGCCGAGGCGGAGCTGCCCAGAGCTATGGCGGAGGCATTTGCCAACGGCAATCTCGGCATCATGGACTATTACCGCATGAAAAACGTGCAGGCCGACACCAATATGCGTGAAATGATTGCCAACCCCGCGTCAGGAGCAGGCAAGTGACATGATTTCGTTTCTGACAGCTCTCGCCGTACTCGTCGGCGGATATTTCATTTACGGCGCGCTTGTTGACCGGCTTATAGGCACAAGCAAGTCCACCCCCATGCCGGCAAACACAATGGCGGACGGCGTGGACTATATCCCTATGGCTCCGTGGAGGGTATTTCTCATCCAGTTTCTCAACATAGCCGGTCTTGGCCCGATTTTCGGCGCCATAATGGGCATAATGTTCGGTCCGGCGGCATTTCTGTGGATAGTGCTCGGCACCATATTTGCCGGCGCCGTGCACGACTTCCTCAGCGGTGTGATTTCAATACGCATGGGCGGAGCTTCGCTCCCCGAAATCGTCGGCCATGAACTCGGCGGGGGCATAAAGCAGGTGATGCGCGCCTTCTCGGTGCTGCTTCTCGTGCTCGTTGGCGCGGTGTTCGTGCTCACTCCCGCCGACATTATCGCCGGCATGACCCCTGAGTGGCTCGACCGCTCGGTGTGGATTGCAGTGATACTCGGCTATTATCTGCTCGCCACCCTGCTGCCGGTCGACAAACTCATCGGCAACCTCTACCCGGTGTTTGGCTTCGCGCTGCTCTTCATGGCGGTAGGTCTGCTTGGCTACCTGCTGTTTGGCGGCGCGGTGATACCTGACGGATTCAGCGAGGGAGTGGCAAACCGCTTTGCCGGCGACCGGAGCTCCCACCCGATATTTCCCATGATGTTCGTGAGCATAGCCTGCGGCGCGATTTCCGGCTTTCACGCCACTCAGTCGCCGATGATGGCTCGCTGCCTCACCAACGAAAAGCTCGCACGCCCGATATTCTACGGAGCGATGGTGACCGAGGGCATCGTGGCGCTGATATGGGCAGCCGCGGCGATAGCATTTACCGGCGGCTACGCCGGGCTGTCGCAGTACATGGCCGCCCACGGCAACAGCGCCGGAGCGCTCGTCAATGAAATCTCCTTCACCTGGCTCGGCACCGCCGGAGGCATTCTTGCCATACTCGGAGTGGTGGCGGCGCCGATAAGCACCGGCGACACAGCCCTGAGAAGCGCGCGCCTGATAGTTGCCGACTTCATGAAATTCGACCAGAAAAGCATCTGGCGGAGAGTGGCGCTGTGCGTGCCTATTTTTGGCGCCGTGTTCGCCCTGATGTTCATCGACTTCAATGTGCTTTGGCGCTACTTTGCCTGGAGCAACCAGACTCTCGCGGTGTTCACCCTGTGGGCGGTGACGGTGTATATGGCGCGCCACGGCAAAGCCTACATAATAAGTCTCTGCCCGGCCATGTTCATGACCGCCGTGAGCGTGAGCTATCTGCTGTTTGCGCGCAGCCCCGAAGGCTTCGGCATAGACCTGCCGCTCGCTGTGGCAGCTGGCATTCTTGTGGCCACGGCTTTCCTCGCCATCTTCGTGCGCTGGCACCGCAGAGCCGGAAACCAACTCAGCAAAGCCCTATGATAGATTTCAGAAACATTGTAAAGGATACAGACAGATACAATTTTCATTCGCACACCCAGTTTTGCGACGGGCGCGCGAATATGGAGCAGTTTGCCGCAGCTGCCGCCGAAGCGGGCTTTATGCACTACGGATTTTCGCCACACAGCCCGATTCCGTTCGAATCGCCATGCAACATGAGCTTCGACGCCGTAGCCATTTATCTTGACGAATTCGCACGCCTCAAGCAGAAATATGCGGAGCAGACCGCACTCTATGCAGGCATGGAGATAGACTATCTCGGCAAGGAGTGGGGACCGGCTAATGACTACTTCGCCAACGTGCCCCTCGATTTCAGCATCGGCTCGGTGCATTTTATCCCAAGCGGCGAAGGGATGGTGGATGTTGACGGCAAATTCGAGAATTTCAGGATGAAAATGGCTAAATTCTTTGCCAATGACATAAGGCATGTTGTGGAGACCTTTTACAGTCAGACCCACGACATGATTGACGCCGGAGGATTTGACATCATCGGGCATTATGACAAGATAGGCCACAATGCCGCCCATTTTTCGCCCGGAATTGAAGAAACAGCCTGGTACAAAGCTCTCGTTGACGATGCCACCGACCATATCATAGCCGCGGGGCTCACTGTGGAGATAAACACCAAGGCGCGCGCCGACCACAGCCGCTTCTTCCCCGCGCCCCGCCACTGGCGCCGGCTCGCGCAGAGCGGAGCGACGATACTGGTAAACAGCGACGCCCACTACCCGGAGCTTATCGACGCCTCCAGAGCCGAAGCGCTTCAGATGCTCGAATCCTGCGCCACAAAATGCGATTGTCACACAGCCTGACAGTTTTATTGAAACAACAGACAATATGAACGCCTTAGACCGCACCGTTGCGCCGGCAGTCCACCCTATCGTGCCGCTGCCGCTGCCCGAAGTCAGGAGAGTGACACTCGACAACGGCCTCCGACTGGTGGTGCTCCACTGCCCCACTCTTGAGATTGCCAGATTCACCGCCGTTATCCAGGGAGGAGCGTGCGAAGCGGCGCCGATGGAGGTAGCCCCTGCTGTTGCCGCCATGCGCTCAAAAGGCACCAAATCACACGACGCCGCGCAAATTGCCCATGAGATTGACATAAACGGCAGTTGGACCGGCGCAGGCAACTATCCGCATTTCAGCACATCCACCGTCTTTGCCCTCGACAAGAGAGCTACAGCGGTGCTTCCCGTATTTGCAGAAACGATTTTTGCCCCGACCTTTCCCGAAAAAGAGCTCGAAACGGAAAAAAAACGCCTCGCCGCCCGGCTGCGTGTAAACGAAACCACTGTCGGCTATCAGGCAAGCGCCCTCAGCTCACGCCTGACCTTCGGCGAGGCTCATCCGCTGGCAAGACTGATGTCGCCCGGCGGCTACATGGCGCTAAGCAGAGACAACCTGGCTGATTTCTGTCACAGATACACCCGCCCCGCCGACATCACCCTCTTCGCTGCAGGCAATATCACTGCGGAGCGTGAGAGATTCCTCAACAGCGTGTTCGGCAGCCGCTCCTTAGAGCCACAGACCCCCGCAGCTCCGCTCAACATAGTGCCCTTCACTCCCGCAGCGGGAGGCACCACCGCAAAAGCCGAGATTGCCGACGCCGCGCAGAGCGCCGTCACCATCACCCTGCCGGGGCTTCCGCGCAACCACCCCGACTACCTCACCCTGCGGCTCGCCGTCATGGCCCTCGGAGGATATTTCGGCAGCCGACTGTCGCAGAACATCCGCGAGGACAAAGGCATGACCTACGGCATTACCGCCGCACTGCTCGGCTACAGCGAGGGAGGAGTTGTGCAGATAGCCACGCGCTGCGACGCCACATACGTCGATGCCGTTATTGCCGAGACTTTCAAGGAAATCGACCGGATGGGCACAGACATAATGTCGGCCGAAGAGATGGCGAGGATGCGTCAGGCAGAGATAACATCGCTCATCGAAACCACCGACTCCCCTTTCTCTACTATGGATTTCTATCAGACACTGCTCACCTACGACCTGCCTGCCGACTATTTCAGCAGCCGGTGCAGAATCGCGGCAACCATCACCGCGGAGGAAATCCTCGACTGCGCGCGGCGCCATCTCAGCAGCGCTGATGCCCTGACAGCCGTCGCCGGAAAATAATGACCGTATTTATTACGTCACACTCTTGCTGTTTCCTCACAGTTTTTTGCTAATTTTGTAGCATACTTTTAACGCAACATTCATAAAACAATACCATAATGAAGAAAAGTGCATTGCAAATCGCTCGCGCTTCATATCAGCCCAAACTTCCCGTAGCCCTTACCGGCAGCGTGAAAGTTGTTGAAGGAGCGCCCACAAAATCCGTGGCCGACCAGGAAGAAATCCAGAAACTCTTCCCCAACACCTATGGTCTGCCCGAAATCCGTTTTGAAAAAAACAACACCCCAATGCAGGGCAAACCCCTCAACGTCGGCGTTATCCTCTCCGGCGGCCAGGCTCCCGGCGGCCACAATGTGATATGCGGACTTTTCGACGGCATAAAGAAAATCAACAAAGAGAGCAAGCTCTACGGTTTCCTCATGGGTCCCGGCGGTCTTGTCGACCACAAATACATGGAGCTAACAGCTGACATCATCGACGAGTACCGCAACACCGGCGGCTTCGACATCATCGGCTCAGGACGCACCAAACTCGAAAAGAAAGAGCAGTTCGACAAAGGTCTTGAAATCCTCAAGGAGCTAGGCATCAGCGCCCTTGTGATTATCGGCGGCGACGACTCAAACACCAATGCCGCAGTGCTTGCCGAGTACTACAAGAACATCAACGCCGGTGTGCAGGTTATCGGCTGCCCGAAGACTATCGACGGCGACCTCAAAAACGAAGTTGTAGAGACATCTTTCGGCTTCGACACCGCCACCAAGGTGTACAGCGAACTTATCGGCAACATACAGCGCGACTGCTTCTCAGCAAAAAAATACTGGCACTTCATCAAACTCATGGGCCGCTCTGCATCCCACATCGCCCTTGAGTGCGCGCTCCAGACACAGCCCAACATCTGCATCATCTCAGAGGAAGTAGAGGCAAAGAACCTCACACTCGACGACGTTGTCAGCAACATCGCAGAAATCGTGGCTGTACGCGCTAAAAAAGGCAACAACTTCGGCACAGTCCTCATTCCCGAAGGTCTCATCGAATTCATCCCCGCGATGAAAAACCTCATCGCCGAGCTCAACGACCTGCTCGCCAAGACTCCCGACTTTGCCGGCAAGACTCCCGCCGAGCAGCGTGAATTCGTGATGGCAAACCTCAGCGCCGACAATGCCAAGGTGTTTGCATCACTTCCCGAAGGAGTTGCCCGCCAGCTCACACTCGACCGCGACCCCCACGGCAATGTGCAGGTGTCGCTCATCGAAACCGAGAAGCTCCTCAGCGAAATGGTTGGACGCAAGCTCGAGCAGATGCGCGCCGAAGGCAAATATGACGGCAAATTCTCAGCCCTCCACCACTTCTTCGGCTACGAAGGACGCTGCGCAGCTCCGTCAAACTTCGACGCCGACTACTGCTACGCTCTCGGCTACAACGCCGCAAACCTCATCAATGCCGGTGTGACAGGCTACATCTCAAGCCTGCGCAACCTCACCAAGCCCTCAGTGCAGTGGCTTGCAGGCGGTGTGCCCATCACCATGATGTTCAACATGGAGCGTCGCCACGGCGAAATGAAGCCCGTTATACAGAAAGCGCTCGTGCGCCTCGACGGCACCCCCTTCCGCCGCTTCGCCGCCAAGCGTGACGACTGGGCTATCAACACATCATACGTGTTCCCCGGCCCCATCCAGTACTTCGGTCCGTCAGAAGTGTGCGACCAGCCCACCATGACCCTCCACTACGAGCACCTCGACAAGTAAACTCCTAAGTTAAATACCACATAATCCCCCGGGAATATCACCTCCCGGGGGATTTTCATATAAACAGCTATAATTTAGCGCCATAGGCGCACAAATTACATTTTTATCGGGGAATAATCGCGCCCACACCACATTTTTATTGGGGAATAATTGCACTCACACCACATTTTTATTGGGGAATAAACGTTTTTGGCAACTACTCGCAAATAATGCTCGGGCGTGTCATTCTTTTTTGTAACTTTGCACTTGTCGGGATATTACCCGTGACCTTACACATTCAATTTATTATTAAATCTAACACGATGAGCGGTATCAATATTCCACCCTTGAAATTCAAGCCTATTCTGAAAAGCGTTGTTTGGGGTGGCGAAAAAATTGCTCCCTTCAAGGGAATTGTCACTGATCAGGAAAAAATTGGCGAGAGCTGGGAAATATCCGGAGTGCCCGGCAATGAATCTATTGTTGCCAACGGTCCGGACGCAGGGATCAATCTCACTCAGATGATCGAGAAATATGGCGAAGCGCTCGTAGGCAAAAAGAATATCGAGCAGTTCGGCACCACTTTCCCCCTGCTTGTCAAAATCATAGATGCCGCCGGCGACCTCTCCCTACAGGTACATCCCGACGACGAGCTTGCCAAGCAGCGCCACAACAGCCTTGGCAAAACAGAGATGTGGTATATCGTCGACACAGAGCCTGACGCCAACATCTGCGCCGGCCTCGCAAAAGAAATCACACCTGAGGAATATGTAAAGAGAGTTGCCGACAACACTCTGATGGAAGTGGTTGCTCACCACAAGTCACATCCCGGCGACGTGTTTTTCCTCCCCGCCGGACGTATCCATGCCATAGGAGCCGGCAATCTCCTCGTAGAGGTGCAGGAAACATCCGATGTCACCTACCGCATCTATGACTACGGACGTGTGGACGCCAAGACCGGCAAGACCCGCGAACTCCACGTGGAGCAGGCCAAGGACGCTATTGACTACACGGTATATCCTAATTATGTCACTGTGCCCGACACCCCGGTTGACGGACTGTCAAGCCTGGTGAGGTGCTCGCATTTTGATGTTTTTCTGATAGAAATCGACGGCACAAAGACATTCTATCCTTCGGTTGACTGCTTCTCGGCTATAACCTGCATAGACGGCGAGCTGAGTGTCACTGACGACAAGGGCAATACTGTTGACTTCCATCGCGGCGAGAGTGTTCTCATCCCTGCTTGCGCACGCAAGTTCACATTCACCGGCAAGGGCACAATCATCGACGCCTACAACCAGGAATAATACCCAGCATCCACCTCATAAGATTCGACCAATAGGGCCAATTGTCCTATTGGTCTTATTTTTTGCGGAAGATGATGAAGTCGTCTGCAGGGCGCTCCTCGACCTCCGGCTTGATGGTAATGACGGTGTCGGATGTCACCGGAGAGGTTATTATGATTTCGGGAGTCTGCGCCGAGGTGTCACCGCTCTCAGCCGGCTTGTCCGCTTTTTTCTTCTTGCGGCGCAGAAATGAGAAAATGTTGTCGAAATCGCGCTTGAACACCACGCCCACACCCTGTGTGGTGAGCGCGCTCTTGACATAAAAGTTGCGGTCGTTATAGCGGTTGTAGGCCTTCAGGCGCATATTGCCGCTGCGGTTGAGCAGGTACTCTATATCGAAATCGCCTATAAACGAGTTATTGTTGAGAGCCTTGTCGCGGTAGCCGAAGTTGCCGTTGAGCAGCAGGCGGTTGTTGAGCAGATGGCTCGATAGGGCGAGGTCCACCTCCACGTCGCTGAAGTCGCCGCGGTCGCTGCGGAAGTTTGGCGCGAGGGTCCAGTTGTCGCTCAGTTGACCGAGAATGTTGCTCAGCTGCGACGAAATCGTTGACGATGCCACTGACACAAACTCATTGCCTTTTGTGGCATTCATGTAGTCGGGGGTATAGAAGCGGTTGAGAGCCAGCAGATAGATTATCTGACGGTTCATCATATCCTCAGTGCTCACAATGCTCCTCACCTTGCGGTAAGTGTCCTGCGTCAGCGTCGGAAACTCAAGATCAAAGCCTATGTCGGGCTGTCGCATATCTCCGCTTACCTTAAGCAGAGCGTGCACCGGCACATTCGTGCGGCTCAGCTCGCGGTCTTCGAGAAACGACTCGTCAAGATCGCTGAGATTGGCGTTGAGCGAGTACACGGCCTCGATGTTGAGCTGCGCGGCGTAAGGGTCGCCGGTAAATGATATGGAGCTGCCGTCGCGTATGGTGAAGTCCTTTATTATTATATCCTGCAGAGTGAAGTTGTAGCTGCCCCGCTGCAGAGTGTATGTGCCGTACATGCGCAGGTCCTCGCTCGAGGAGTCGTAGGCCATGCGCAGATTGCCGTTGCCGTATGCACGTATCCTGTCGCCGCCCACCGGATCCATCACAAGATTTATCTGTGCGCCCGGATTGACCGCAATATTGATGTTCATGTCATAGATGCTGCCCGGGCCGGAATCGCTGCTGCCGGCTATCTTTTTCTTTAGCTCCTGTACTATGACTGGCGGAGCTGTGGCTGCCGCAATAGAATCCTTGCGCGCCCGGTCGCGGTCGCGGAATGTGATGAAAGTATAGTCATTGGCGTTCTCGGTGTCGCTGAGCACAAAAGTGAAGGTAGAGTTGGGAGCGGTTGACATATTCACACCTATATTTACTATTCCCGGCTGCCCCGTCACTGTCGCCGAGCCGTTGCCGAATATACGGCCGAACCAATTGGTCTCGGTGTTCTCCTTAACATCATAAACGAGCATATTTCTGGCGTCGCTGATTCGGAAATTGAATTTCGGCTGCTTGAAATATTCGTGGTCAAGCCAGCCGTTGAGCTTGGCGGTATTGCCGTAAATATCTCTGAGGGTGATATTGTCGAGGTCGATGTGACCCGGAGTGAGATGCACCGAATCGGTGGCAGTGTACACCGTGTTGGTAAAGTCAAGTTTCAGCTTCAGGTCCTCGGCATATATGTCGCCCACCATATCTATATACTTGAAGCTGCCCCACAGGCGCGCCTTGCCGCTGGCATATCCGCTCACCTGCGAGGTGAAGGCCTCCATAAAAGGCTTCATGAATCCGACCTCAATCCTGTCGGCGTCGAAAAAGAAGTCGAGCGAGTCGCTGAGCGGCATTATCCTGCCGTCTATCTTGCTTTGGCCGCCGTTGGGCTGACTCACAAGCGCGTCAATCACCACCGCCTTTGAAGGCACGTCCCAGTATGACTCAACATGGGTGTCACCCATCAGCGAGTGGTTGTAGCTCAGAGCCTTTACATCAAGATTGTCGGTAAACAGCACCGGCATCTTCGACAATGCCGCCGACGCATGAAAATCGCCGGATGCCACGCCGCCAAACATGGCGGTGGGAATATCCAGAGTCTCAAACACATAGTCGAGGTTGACATTGCGGAGAGATATCAGCATACTGTCAGATTCCTCCGGCGACGCCACTCCATGAGCGGTGATGAACTGCCCCTTGCGCCCCACGCGGAAATCGCTTACTGTAATCCGCTGCGGCAATATGTCTATGCGCGCAGGCTCTACATTCCACACCGTGTCGTTAAACACCAGTCTGCTCGGGTTTATGTCAATATGCGTGGCAACCGCGCCTGCGGTAAGGCTGTCGCGCTCAAACGAAGCGCTCAGGTCTATGTCGCCGCTGAAATTGCGCTCCCGCGCCACCTTCCATGAAAATTTGGAATCGACCCTGCCGTCGGCGATATATGTGTTGGCCGTCAGCGTCATATCCCCTTTCTTGGTGGGATACAGCGTAGTGATGTATATATTGCCGCGCGGAGCGGGGTCGCTCACACTGTCGGCGTGCAGGCTGAGAGTCAGCGCCATGCTTTCAAGCAGCCTGTTGCCCTGCTGCAGATAGGGAGCGTCGAGAGTAAGACGCATATTCGGTTCGGCAGCGGTGTATGAAGCAGTCAGGCTCACCGGATATATCACCTTTACCGGCAGATTTACCAGCGGTTCAAACGGCTTTGTGGTCTTTATCCGCGCCTCTACCGTCAGTGAGTCATCTCCCGCAGCCACCGGCGCATTGCCGGCAGTGACGAGCTGAGGCAGCGCCGACGCAATGAGGGTGCGCGCGGAAGCTACGAGCTGCGATGCCTTGAATGCGCCCCGCGCCGTGACATCGAGAAAGTCGCTGCGAAGCGTGATGCTGCGGAGCAGGCTATCCTCGTCTGCCACTATCTCTATTCTGCCGAAGTCCGACATCAGCCCGTCGGCGTTGCTCAGTTTAAGGGTAGTGACAACAGCTTTGCCGGTAAAATCGTCGGCCGAGGTGCCGCGCAGGTCGATATCTCCCGCGGCGCTGAGCGAGCTGTCGCCGAGTCTGCCTCCGGCGCCAAACCGCCCCGGAGCCAGGTCCTTTATATCAAATACCGCGTCAAGGCACCTGTCGGCACCCCCTATGCAGGCATGTGCCGTAACTTCGCCCGCCAGACCGGGATTGTCGGCGGCGAGTCTGACTTCTACATCATGGCCGTCAACTGCTGCCGAGGCAATGATATTTTCGTATGCATATCCGCGAAACTCGACATGGCTGACATCAATGTCCGCATTGCCGGCAAAGATGCCACGGTCAACAACACCCTCGCCGGAAATACCCGCCGTTACCGCACCGATATGATGCACCGCCCCGGAAATGCCGGCAAATAGCGCCGCACCGTCGATATTGTCAAAATCCGCAGAATACTCCAATTTGTATTTTCCCTCCCCGGCACGTCCGAAGCTCAGCCCGGCGGTGAGAGTGCCGGCATCGGTGAGCAGCGTTGCCGAGAGATGTCCGCCATCAGCTGCGCCCTTTACCTCGCCGAGCAAATCCACATGCCCGACATTGCCCAGGATTGTCTCAGCTCTGCTGTCAAGCGGCACAGACAGAGAGCCAAGCAGATTCACAAGCCCGGAGCCGTAGCATCCCAGACCTATGCGCGGCAGGTCCACGCTCACTGAATTTCTCCCGTCGGCAAGACCGGCAATTACTCCGCTGCCGCGCAGCCACACCTCACCGTCCAGGCCGCTCACATCAATATTTTCCACTTCAAGCGAGCGCATTGTGCCGCGCAGATCAAGAGCGATATCAAAGGGAGAGGTGAGCCGCGCAAGCCTCGGCTCGAAAGCAGCGAAGTCGGCAGGAGTGATGCGGCTATCGTCAAGCAGCCTGACCGCGATAGGAATATCCGCCGCGCATTCGCCGAGCCGCGACAGCGACGGATATGAAGCCTCCATGTCGGCAAACGCCAGCCGCGACGCCGGCAGACTCAGCGACAGCCCCTTGACCGTCGTCATAGTGTCAGATATATGAAAAGAGCCATCCAGACCGCTCACTGTCAGCCCTGAGCGCTCACTCAGGGCAAGCCTCTGCAGGTCGATGCGAAAATCATTGTTTGCAATCTTCGGCAGGCGCAAGTCAGCTCTCAGGTCGCTTATCCTTATATGGTCAGGGTCAAATTTTGCCGAGTCGGGGGCAGCGCAGCCCACATCGTAGCTCAGCGCCGATTTGCGGACAACCACCGTGTTTACCCGAAAATCAAACTGCCTGGGAGGTTTGCCGTCATGCTTGGGAGCCAGAGCATTGATCATAGGCTGAATATTGAGCGGAGCGCCGACAGAATCGCGTCTAAGCTGCGCGTCAAGCCCGATAATCTCCGTGTAAGTCACCACCATCCGGCGTCTGAAAATCAGGCGTGGAATGCTCACTCCCGCACCGAGCCTGTCTATGCTCACAGCTGTGTCGCCAAGCGAATCGGTTATAGCCACATGCCTGAGAGTGAGCCTGCTGAACGGAGCCATATACACATCGCCTATGCTCACATCCATGCCCAGCAGCGATGTAAGCTCCGTTTCCGCCCTCTCGCGCACGGCATTCTGCACTCCCCTGAAAGAGAGAGCGACATAGAGACCCGCCGGCACTACTATTGCCAGCACAAGGCATACTACAAGTATGGCGCGGAGCGTTTTATAGACCCACTTCATAAAGCAACCGCGAATTTACAAAAAAACGCCCGCACCGCCAAGCCCCGCCCCCGGTTTAGAATTCAGAATAGCGCAGGCGTTATCTTTGAAATCAATGGAATGTGATGATTTGTTGGCAGTCGGGAATATCCTGAGTATCACTACGGAGTTTGCAACGGCGTTCTTCTGCTGACAGATAATGGCGTTTGCATATATTGCGGGCTTCAACCTCTCCGGCAAGCCGCATATTGCTTTTGCCGAGGCCGGGCGCCATGGCGATAAGTCGGTTCTTTTCCCTCTTGAGATTAAGAGTGGGGAGCTAATCGGTGTGCCGGAAGAGCTTGAGTGAGTGGAACCGGAGTCAGCAGGGGTCTACGTCGTAGTAGACTATTGCGGAGCGGATGCCGGGAAGGGCGGACTGATGGAAGGCTTCATAGACGCCCCGGAGGAGGTCGCGCACTTTCTTCATGGAGGCGTTGACTTCAATCTTGAGCATGAGCCGGCGGATGTAAAGCGACTGCACGCGGCTGACGAGCGGAGTTTCGGGTCCGAGAACACGGTTGCCGAACAAGGCCTGCAGCCGGCGGGCGTAGGCGGCTGCGATTTCGTCGGCGGCATGAGCGTCGCGGTGCTTTATATATATGTGTATTAGCCGGGTGAAAGGGGGATAGGCGTGCGCCTGACGCTCGCCTATCTCGTAGGCGTAGAAGCCGGCATAGTCGTGGGCGGCGATGAAGCCGAACACCGGGGCTGACGGCTGGCGGGTCTGCACGCTCACTGTGGCCGCCGAGTCTCCCGCTCGCCTGCCTGCCCTGCCCGCCACCTGGGAGATGGTGTTGAACGCGCGCTCGGAGCTGCGGAAGTCGGGAGCGTTGACAAGGGCGTCGGCGTTTACCACCGCCACTGCCGTGACATTGCCGAAATCGAGACCTTTGGTAACCATCTGCGTGCCTACGAGCAAACGCGCCTTGCCGCTGGAAAATTCCTCGATAATGCCGGCATGGCCCTCTTTAAGGCGCGTGGAGTCGAGGTCCATTCGCGCAACGGGCACATCGCTCCACAACTTCTCTACTTCTTCCTCAACTCTCTCGGTGCCGTAGCCCTCGACATGGACGGCCGGCTCGCGGCAAGCCGGACACACAACCTGCAGCGGATAGCGCGCGCCGCAGTAGTGACACACAAGGGAGTCGATTGCCTTATGGTAGGTGAGCGCTACATCGCAGCACTCGCAGCGGGGGGTGTAGCCGCATCTTCCACACACTGCCACCGGAGCGAATCCGCGGCGGTTGATGAATATTATAGCCTGGTCGCCCGCAGCAAGGGCATTGCCTACACTCTCAACGGCTGCCGGAGCGAGGGCTCCGCGCATGGAGCCGCGGAGCGATTCGCGCGAGGTGTCGATGATGTCGATGCGTGGCAACTGTGCGTCGCCGTAGCGCTCGGCGAGTGTGACAAGCCCGTAGCGCCCGCTTGCAGCCTTATAATAGGTGTCGACAGCGGGGGTTGCGGAGCCGAGCAGAGTCTTGGCGCCGTGCATGCGCGAGAGCACCATCGCGGAGTCGCGGGCATTGTAGCGCGGCGCAGGTTCGGTCTGCTTGTAGGAGCTGTCGTGCTCCTCGTCAACTATCACAAGCCCGAGATTTTCAAATGGTAGGAAAACCGAGGAGCGCACTCCGATGACCACGCACGGGCCCTTCTCCTCAAGCAGCTTGCGCCAGATGTCCACCCTCTCCACATCGGAGAATTTGGAGTGATAGACTATGACTTTGTCGCCGAAAACTTTCTGAACGCGCGCCGTAAGCTGAGTGGTGAGCGCGATTTCCGGCACAAGGAAGAGCACCTGACGCCCCTGCCTGAGCACAAAGTCTGTCAGATGCAGATATATTTCGGTTTTGCCGCTCGAAGTGACTCCATGGAGCAGCGTCACGTCATGGTCGAGCCACGAGCGGTGCACTTCATCGAGGGCCGCCGCCTGCGCCTCGCTCAGAACCGGGGGCGCGCTGACCGGCAGGCCGCTGTACTTGAAGCGGTTTATCTCTTTGGTGTAAAACTCCACTACCCCGCGCTGAGCCAGAGCGTGGAGAATGGGCTGCGACACTCCGGCGCGCTCGCGCAGCGCGGCTACAGTCACTTCCTCCGCCTCGCCAGCCCGCTTGTTATATCCTCCGAGCTGCACGAGCGCAAGCAGGGCCTGCTCCTGCCTGGGCGCGCCCTTGACGCTGGCAAATGCGGCGCGAATGGCTTCGTTATCGCCCGGCTCGCACTTCAGCCTCGCGCATCTTATGCGCCTGGGTGTGTAGCGCTCAACGAGTTTTTCGGATATTATCACCGCCCCCTTGCCCAGAAGCGGTCCAACGGTTGCGCTTACCCCCTTTAGCCCCGTCATTTTCTCGATATCGGCGATGCTAAGCCTCTTGGCTGCATGGTCGAGAGCCTGCACCACTATCGCCTCGCGCTCGGTGAGCGGCATATCGGCGGCCTCGCGGTAGTCGGGGGCAATCTCCACGAATGTTTCGCTCTCTATCTTCAGGCCGGCGGGCACTCCCGCCTTGTACACCTCGCCGCTGCCACACAGGTAATACTCCGCAACCCAGTCCCAGAACTGTAGCTGCGGACGCTTGACAACCGGCGCGCCGCCATCGAGCAGCAGACCGATTTCCTTCACCTCGAAGTTGCCGGGCGAAATATCGGTGAGAGCCTTGACAATGCCGGTATAGTACTTTTTGCGTCCAAAAGGCACAATGACCCTCGACCCGAGCTTTATGTCAGCAGCCATATCGCCGGGCACCGCATAAGTAAACGCTCCCTGCAGCGGCAGGGGCAAGAGAACCTCTGCGTAGCGTGACATCAGCGCTTGTTGAGACCGAGTGCGAAATACCTCCAGAGCGGAGCCACCATAAGCGCCTGCTTCATGACGTCAGCATTGAGAATATCGAGCAGTTCCTCCTCATCGAGCAGCTTCACTGTTATATCCTCATTGGCATCGAGATGCTGGCCGGTGGTACGCACCACTCCGCGGGCTATAAAGCAGTAGGTGAGATTGCTGGTGACACTGGGATTGCCGCTAAGCACCATGCCGAGCTCCCAGTCGCCGCCGGTGTAGCCGGTTTCCTCCTCAAGCTCGCGGCGTGCGGCGGCCTCCGGCTCCTCGCCGTCCTCGACAACTCCGGCGCATAGCTCTATGCCCACCTCGCCGAGTCCGTGGCGATATTGCTCCACCATCACATACTTGCCCTCGGGAGTGCTGGCGATGACATTTATCCACGCCGGATACTCAAGCACATAAAACTCCGGATTGACTCTGCCGTCGGGCAGCTCCACGGTGTCGCGGCGCGCGGTGAGCCAGGGACGCTGAAACAGGTATTCGCTCTTGAGCACCCGCCACTTCTTGCTGTTGTCTGGGATATATTTCATAGTACCTGCAAAAATAATAAAAAAAGATTGGCTGACCTCACCGGTCGCCGCCAATCTTTTAAGAGCCGGTTCGACAATAAATGTTTCTTTATGACTGCTGTCAGAAAAATAAATGCCTTTTATTTGCGGCGCTTATTGTTTGAGCGGGTCAAGAGCCTCTGATATAAGGCTGAATATGTGGTCAACGGAGCCTGACCCCGGTATAGCGTGGTATTTGCCCTCTTTTATATAGAAATCGCGCAGGGGCTGCGTCTGGGTATGATATACTTTCAGGCGGTTGGTGATGGTTTCGATATTGTCGTCAGCTCTGCCGGTCTCCCTGCCTCGGTTGAGCATTCTCTCTATAAGCTCCTCGTCCTCCACTTCAAGACCCACCACCGCATCGACCTTTGCGCCGCGCTTTACCAGCATCTCGTTCAGAGCCACAGCCTGCGGTATCGTGCGTGGAAATCCGTCAAAAATCACTCCTTCGGCAGCCGCGGGATTGCTGTCAAGCTCGTCGGAGAGGATATGAATCATGAGCTCGTCAGGTATAAGATGCCCCTTGGAGATATATTCAGAGGCTATTTTGCCGAGATCGGTATCGTTTTTGATATGCTGGCGGAGCACCTCGCCGGTTGAGATATGGTGAACACCGTAGCGGTCTATAAGTTTAAGACTCTGCGTGCCCTTGCCGCTGCCAGGCGCGCCGAAAACTACTATATTGAACATAGCTATGTGATGTTATATATGTGTAAACGTTAATATTTCACCGATTGTCATCCACAACCCAGATATCGTTGAGATTCCTTGCCAGCCCGTCGATGTCCAGACCGTAGCCTATGATAAATGCCGGGGGAATGGAAAATCCCACATAATCGGGCACTATGTCGGAGGTGCACACCTCCGGTTTGTGAAGCAGTGTGGCGACTTTGAGCGACGCTGGTCGGCGGCTGCGCAGGTCATCGAGCAGGCGCGCCATGGTTTTGCCGGTGTCGATGATATCTTCTATCACCACCACATCACGCCCTTCGATATCCTCGCTCAGGCCGGCGATTTCCCTGACTGCGCCGGTTGACGAGGTGCCGCTATAGCTCTTAAGACGGATAAATGTTATCTCCGCATCAATGCTGAGGCTGCGGAAAACATCGGAAGCAAACGGAAACGCCCCGTTGAGCACACATATCAGAAGGGGCACCTTGCCCTCATATTCGCGCGAAATCTCTGATGCAATCTCTTTGACGCGCCGGTCTATGTCAGCCGCTGATATAAACGGCTTGAAACGAAGCCCATTGTAAACGACTTGTGTCATCTGAAGAAATATTAGAGCCTGTTTTAATTAAACTGATGTTATAGGTTTTGACTATGCGGAAGCGGGCTGCGGCTCAAGCCATCCCCCTTCCGCTCTACATCCCACAAAATTACTAAAAAAAGAGCGCCGTCGGCAAAAGAAATGCAAAAATTCGAACGCACACCCCGCCAATAGTTTGATTTTTCGTAATTTTGTGACCCTAATGCACACAGCACTCCAGACATAATGAAGATATTCAACACACAGGATATACGCGCTATTGACCGGCGCACTATGGAGACCGAGGGAGTGTCATCTCTCGAACTCATCGAAAGGGTTGCCAGCGGGGTAGCTTCGGAAGTGGCTTCGCGGTGGCGCCCGTCAAAACCTCTCGTCGTTTTTGCCGGACCGGGCAACAACGGCGCCGACGCTCTCGCTGCCGCGCGACTGCTTGCTGCCCAGGGGTTTCGTCCGGATGTCTATCTGCTGAATATCGGCGGCAAGCACCTCAGCCGCGACTGCCGCGACTGCCGCGACATGCTGGTCAACGAAATGCCGGGAATAAGCCTCACGGAAGTCACCGGCAAGTTCACCGCTCCAGAGCTCAACTCACAGACCCTGGTGCTCGACGGAATGTTCGGGTCCGGACTCAGGGAGCCACTTTCCGGCGGATTCATGATGCTGGCGCGATACATCAACGAGAGCGGAGCATCGGTGGTGAGCATAGATGTGCCCTCCGGCATGACCGGAGACCTCGGCTCCGACTCAGTAAACCGCAATATAATCCATGCGTCGCTCACCCTCGCCATCCAGTTTCCCCGCCCCGCATTTTTCATGAAGGAAAGCGCAGAACTCATCGGCGAATGGAAGACTATCGACATAAACCTCAGCCAGGAGGCGATAAAAAACACCAAATCCAACTTTCACCTTGTCGAAGGCTCAGAAATAAGGTCGCTGCTGCGCCCGCGCCCGGCATTCGCATCGAAAGCCGACTTCGGCTCGGCGCTACTTGTAGCCGGCAGCTACGGCATGATGGGAGCGGCGGTGCTCAGCGCCAAGGCCGCCCTGCGCGCCGGTGCGGGCAAAGTGACGGTGCACTCACCTATGTGCGGCTACGAAATCATACAGTCGTCAGTGCCCGAAGCACTTTTTGACGCCGACGCCCACAAACTCGTGACAAGCGACATGAAGCCGGCTCATGAGTACACAGCTATCGGTGTGGGATGCGGCATCGGCACACACGAAATCACCGAAAACGCGCTCGAACTCTTTCTCCAGAGCCGTTCAACACCCGTGGTGCTCGACGCCGACGCCCTCAACTGCATCGCCCACCGGCCATCGCTGCTGAGCGACATACCGGTGCTCTCAGTGCTCACACCACATGCCAAGGAATTCGACAGACTCTTCGGCGACTGCCCCACAGATGAAGCACGCATCCTCCGCGCAATGGAGGTGTCGCACTACCATAATATACTTATTGTGCTCAAGGGACACTACTCCGCCCTTGTGCGCCCCGACAACAAGGTGTACTTCAACTCCTCCGGCACCCCCGCCATGGCCCCCCCCGGCAGCGGCGATGTGCTCACAGGCATCATCACAGCACTTATGGCACAGGGCTACAAGCCCGAAATAAGCGCCCTCATAGGACCATACATCCACGGCATAGCCGGAGAAATCGCCGCCGACAATCAGGGCGAATACGGAGTAACAGCCGGCGACATAGCGGCAAATATTGGCCGCGCATTCAAAAAAATAATGAGAACCCAGGTATGAAAAAAGCTATAATCCTTGTGGCTGCAGCCACCGCAATGTCACTCCAGGCACAGACAACCCAGAAACTCGCCGCCTCCAAACTCAATGAATACGGGCTCATCTACAACCTGCCCGTAACGGTTGTGGACGTTACAGTAGAAGCGCAGAAAACCCTCAGGACACCCGGCGAATTCCGCCTGTACTCAAAGAAATATCTCAATATCGACCCGATACTCGAGCCCTCAGCAGAGTGGACGGTAAAAAGCGTAACACTCACCACCCGCGGCATTGCCGACGAGAAAGAGAGCTACCTCGTGCAATTCAAGAGCGGCAGCACACCTTTTATGATTGTTGCCGACAACAATTGCCCGCTTACCGTAAATGAAGAAAACGCACAACCCGCACCTCAGCCGGCACTCCCTCCGACACAGCCGCAGCAACCCAGCATACTTGAGATGCCGGTGGCAGCCCAGGCGGTGACTCAGGAGATGCTTCAGAGCAGCTCCACCGCCAAGCGCGCACAGCTTGCCGCAGCAAAGATATATGAGCTGCGCCAGAGCAGAAACGACATAATATCAGGCAACGCCGACCAGATGCCCGGCGACGGCGAGGCGATGAAACTCGCCCTTGACAACCTTGAGGCTCAGGAAGCTGCGCTCACAGCCATGTTTACCGGCACCGTGCAGACATCAACCGCCGTGCGCACCTACACCTATACCCCGGGCACCGCGTCGGCACGCACCGTTGTAGCCCGCGTGTCTGTGACAGACGGCCCCGTCGATGCCGACGACCTCAGCGGCATGCCTGTCTATATCGACCTGGCAGTCAAAGCCAAAGGCACACTGCCGCGAAACGACAAGGGCGAGGAAAAGAAATTTCCGAAAGGTGGACTCGCATACCGCATACCCGGCGAAGCAACCGTCACGGCATCATTTGACGGCAACAGCATAGCCACACTCGATGCCGACATCGCGCAGCTCGGCATAGTGTTCGGACTCGACCCTGCACTGTTTACCGACAAAAAAGCTCCGGCATACGTGATATTCAATCCCGCAACCGGAGCAATTAAAGAGCTGGGAACAAAAAATTCCCTATAAGCTGTCGTTATTTTCAGTTAGCCGGCACCTCGCCGAAACGGTTTGCCACAGCCTCACCGAGCTGCGCGCAGAATACTGTGAAAATAATAGCGCCAACAGCGGGGACGAAGTTGATAAACCACCATCCTCCGGCGCGACCTGTGTCATGAAGGCGGCGCCAGCTCACCGACAGACAGGGTATGAATGTTGCAAGGCTAAATACCCCGCTGATCAATGAAAAGATGCTGCTGCCTGTCACTGCCGCGAGAATGCCCAATGCGGCATTGACGATGACAAGAAACAGAATGAACCACCAGAATTCAGCACGGCTTGCTCTGCCGCTGAACTCAGCATACTTGCTGAAAACTCTCTTGACAGCGTCACCGAATGTCAGCGGCGCTACCGGACCTGTTGTATAATCCATATCACTTAAAAATTATAGTTAAATAAAATATACGGCACAAAGTTACACAAAAAAACGTCAAAATCTCCATTTTTTTATTAACAGCCGCAGCCCGCAGCCTCCTCCTCACCGCAAAAAAACAAGATGAAATACCGCAAAATCAAGCATCTCAGCGACCTATAATAAAACACCTTACACACAGCGCATCCGACACACCAACTATAATTAAACTCTACCACTTACAAAAGTGCATTTTCGCAGAAAGCGGGCAAAGATGAGAGCTAACTTTGCAGAAACTAATCACTTAAAACTGAACGTTATGAATTTCACACTCACCCCCGGGATGTACGCCGCTCTCAATCTTCTCTCAAAAGCTACCCGCAACAAAGTGCTCGAAGCGGCATTTGCATTCGTTATCTGCGGCATACGCCCGACCAACCTCTCAAAAAATCTCCTTGTGATGTTCATGATGGTTGTAGACAGCGCCTCGGAAGGGAAAATCACCTACATCCCCGACCAACCCGCCGAGGAAAAATCCGAAGAGCCTGCGCCTAAAGATACGGAGCTTCCAAAGCAAGAGCAACATACTGAGTCAGAGCCTGCAAAAGCACCGGAAGAGAATAAGCCGGAAGAGAAGCAACGGTTTTACCACACTCCCGGCAGCACCAGCCTGCTGCGCGACTATGAAATGGCTCCCACCCCTGGCTTTACAAAAGTCAAGGGAATGCGTCTGCGCAAAAGATACCGCCGAAACGCGGAATAAACATTAAATCGGCCGGGAGCGTTAAGTTTCTAAAGATTTTTTTAACATGGACACACCCGATTTGATACCGTCGCACACCGTAGCCACCTGGCTCCTTAATCATATCCACCGTTTCCTTGACTGGATAGGACTTGAGAAGGACAAGACCATCGAGGAAATCATATATGTAATGATAATTGTAGGCGCCGCCATATTGCTCGGATGGTGCGTGAGGCGGCTCATACTCCTGGGAGCACGCAAGTTTGTCAAGATGCGCAACAGCGCCGGCGCACGCCTGCTTCTCCAGCAGAGGGTGCTTACCAAGTGCAGCCACATCATCCCTCCCCTGGTCATCCTCGCGCTGCTGCCGTTTGCTTTTGACTCCACGAGCAAGCTGCTCACATTCTTTGAGAAAGGGCTATATATCTACACCCTCATTGTGGCGGCAATAGGCATCAATGCTGTGCTCGGATTCTTCTGGACGCGGTTTGACCAGCGCGAAAACACCCGCAACCTGCCCCTCAAAGGCATCCTAAACCTCGTTGTAGGAATCGTGTGGGGCATAGTGGTCATCATTGCCATCAGCATCATCATCAACAAATCGCCGGGAATGTTTCTTGCCGGACTCGGCGCGCTGAGCGCCGCGCTCATGCTTGTGTTCAAGGACACTATACTCGGATTTGTGGCGGGCATACAGTTGTCGGAAAACGATATGCTGCATGTGGGCGACTGGATTGTGGTGCCGACGACAATCGCCAACGGCATTGTGGTGGATGTGTCGCTGACCGCCGTAAAGGTGCGCAACTGGGACAACACTATCGTGAGCCTGCCCCCCTACACCCTCATCTCCACCTCGTTTCAAAACTGGCGGGGAATGTCGCAGAGCGGCTGGAGGCAGATATGCCGGTCTATACTTTTTGACACCTACTATGTGAACCGCTGCGATGACGCCCTGCTTCAGAAGGTGATAAAGCTGCATCCCGAGATGCAGTCATTCATCGAGGACGAGCAGAAACGCGGCAAGCCGAACTATGACCCGGGGCTCGCTACCGTAAACGGCACCATTGAGACTAATCTGGGCCTTTTCCGCGCATATATGTGCAAATATCTTCTCAACCATCCGCTTATCGGCAACAACCAGCAGATACTCGTGAGAGTGATGGAGCCAACCGGTCAGGGCATACCGCTGCAGCTGTGGTGCTTCACCACCACGGCATGGACTGCGTATGAGGCTGTGCAGAGCGAGATTTTCGAGCATATAGCCGCGGTGTGCGAGGATTTCGACCTCGAGATATTCAATTATCCCTCAGGCACCGACACAGAGATTATCCAGATGAAAAATCCTATGCCTCTGCCGGCTGACATGCCGCCTGAAGTTTCTGCCGGCACTGCGAAATGATGCCGGACAATTTGTAACTTTGCGGCATGGAAAACCTCATTCTGCTAAAAAGCCCGAAGCTGCAATATGTAGGCGTGAGCCTGCGCAATCCCCACGCCATAGACATACCGCAGGGAGTGACTGCGCTTGTAGGCCAGAACGGCAGCGGCAAGTCATCGCTGACCCACATTATAGAAAAAGGATGGAATTTCACCACCAACTCCATATCCTCACCCCTCGGACGCCTGACAATCAAGCGAATCGAGTTTTCCGACATACACACCCTCACCGGCTTCAAGGCTCAGTACTATCAGCAGAGGTTTGAGGCTTCGATGAACGATGATGTGCCCACCGTGCGCGAAATCCTCGCCTCGGAAACACACTCCCCCAAGTGGGCAGACATAAGCCGGCGGCTGGGAGTGGATACGCTGCTTGACCGCAAGGCCAACTATCTCAGCAGCGGAGAGCTGCGCAAGATTCTCATTGCCCGGACACTCTCCTCATGCCTGCCCGATGTGCTGATTCTCGACAATCCGTACATCGGTCTCGACTCAAAGTCGCGCGCCGTGCTTGACAGCGCCCTGCAAGGCATCGCGCAGGAGGGTGTGTCGATAATACTCGCCCTGTGTGACCCCGCCGACATTCCCGACTACACCGACACCGTCATTCCGGTTGCCGACATGACTGTAGGCAAGCCCGTTGCGGCAGGCAGAGGGGGCGCGCAGGCACTCCGCAGCGCTGTAGCTCCCATATTCTCCTACGCTATCGACGGCAGCAGGATACCACGCCCGACACCATGCGATGATTCACAGCCCTCACCGGCAGAAATTGTCAGGCTTGACAGGTGCCGCGTGTGCTACGGCTCCAGCGTTATCCTGCCGGAAGTGTCGTGGACTATAAACAAAGGCGAACGCTGGGCGCTGTGCGGACCCAACGGCAGCGGCAAATCCACACTCCTCAGCCTGATTCATGCCGACAATCCGCAGGTGTACTCCAACAGCGTGAGCGTGTTTGGACACCGGCGGGGCACCGGCGAGAGCATCTGGGATGTGAAGCGGCGCATAGGCTACATATCGCCCGAGATGCACCTCTATTTCGGCGGAGGAGCCTCGACTGTGAGAGAAATCATAGCCCGCGGGCTCAACGACACTGTTGGCAATTTCACCCGCATCGACGCCAGGCAGGCAGCAAAAGCCGACAGATGGATAGAGCTTCTGCATCTCCAGGCAATTGCCGACCGCCGGTTCAACACCCTCTCATGCGGAGAGCAACGGATGACACTGCTCGCGCGTACATTCATCAAAAATCCCGAACTCATAATCCTTGACGAGCCGATGCACGGACTTGACAGTTGCCGCAAAAAAGCGGTGAAGAGCATCATCGACTCCCTGTGCACCCGCGACAACACCACCCTTATATATGTGACCCACTGCCCCGACGAGCGCCCCGAATGCATCACCCGCACCCTCACCCTCGGCCAGCAATGACGTAAAATGCTACTCACCACTGTCCTAATATCCTGACTACTGACCTATTTTCTGACCTAATCAGATAGGATTTTCCAATAGCCTCCTTTAGTCTTACCAACACGTATGATTATCTCTTTTTCTTTGAGCGACGCGATGATTCTATTGACTTTTCTTGTTGAGAACCCCGTTTTTGCAGCTATCTGTGGTTGTGTAATGCTTGGAGTATTGCGGATTATCTCAAGAACATTTTTCTCGCCATTTTTCTCGCCATTTTTCTCGCCATTTTTCTCGCCAACATTGCGAGAATTTTTGGTAGATACCAATGGATAAGTCACAGTTGAGATAAGCATATCGCTTTCAAAGGAGACCGATTTTCCGGTTAGTTTTTGCCATCCTAATATCTTGTCGATTCCATATCCTGCATTCTCTGACAATTTTGGATGGCGGAATAGTCGGATAATACTCGGATTACGCGGCATAGACAAGATACGGCTACGGAACTCGTCAGCATCAAGAATGAATCGTCCCGGATTCTGCATCACAATCTTGTCATCGAATACTCTTATTGTTGGATGTGCCGATGCAAAGTAATCTGAATGAGCACAAAAATTCACCAACCCTTCTCTTAAGCTAAAAAGTTGGGAGTTATCCTCTACGCCGAATATGTCCGGACCTTCCATATAGGGTGCATCTACAAAATTGCGCAAGCGATGCATTATCAACTGGAAACTCTCCCATATATTTTCCTGCTCAGGCATACGGTAAGTATATCGTTGCGAGGCTGTAGTGTAGGAATCCCCAGGAACCTCCATATAGTCTATCCAAAAATTGGGCAATGCTCCAAGCACCGATTCCCGTTTGCCAAACATCAGTAGACTGCCGTACGATAGTTTACCCGATGATAGAACAATGTTCAGTTTCCGGCAAAACTCTTCATCTCCCAAAGTGGGGAAAGACAGAGGGCGATTAAAGTCACGGAGATAGCTGCGGTAAGATGCAATGGAATCAAGGTTGATGTCATTGACACTTGAACCGGGAACTTCCATTTCCGATTTTGCTCCGAAAGAGGTATCTCTCACAATGGCATCGACCTCCAAATCTGTGGCGAGAGTATCTCCGCTTCCTGTTCTGATGTACACCTCCCCGTTACTTTTGATTGCGACAGGACGATGTGGAGACAGAGGTATCTCAAAAGCAAGAATATCCTTACCTTCAATCTTGTATCTCATGGCGTTACACGAGATAGGTGCATTGAACTTGGTACGGGAACGCAATGTGGTGACTATGGTCTGCTCTATTTGTTCAGGATTAGATACCCCGTTGACAATGAACACTGAACCTCCTACTGTCTTCCGCTCCTTTACTCCGATAATTATCCAGCCTCCTTCAGTATTAGAAAATGCGCTGACCGTCTCCCACATGGATTTTGGGAGACCGCCCGAAGCCTCTTTGACCTCGAAATCACTCCATTCTATATCGTTAAGCCTTGCGAGCAGTTCATCTTTTGTCATGTCAGTGAGCTAGTCCATTTGAATTCCTTGATATGCAAATATAACGGTTTTTTGTGGTATGTTGTGTTTAATCCGAAAAAAAGCTCCTGCGGAGAGAATCCGCGGGAGCTTCATACTTATTTCACCATTTTAATACTCTTATTTGCCGGCTTCGGCAAGAGTGGCGTCATTGGCAGCGAGTTTGGTGTTGTCTGCGTTAGCTACCTGCACCTTGATTCCGAACAGGTCTTCAAAATCACGCTCGAATGCCGCAACAGTGGCAGTGCCTTTGATAGCCATTTCACCGGCTTTTGCGCCTTCGCCTTCACGTACGGACGCGAGGGTCGCATCGTCGTCGGCAAAATGTGTGGCTTTGTAAACGCGGAGGGATGCTCCGAAAGCGTTTTTGAATTCAGCCTTGAGGGTCTTTACCTTCATGTGACCGTTGATAGTAAGTTCTGCCATAGTATCTCTAATTTAGGTTTGGCTGTGTGTGTGTTTGTTGTAAGGAATAAACAATCCACAGCCTGCCTAAGTTCAGGTGACTACAGCTCGTCGGGCCATGGGCAGGGCTTTCCGGTGGCCTTGAATGACGGGCGCTGTGCATCCATGGCACGCAGCGCGTCGCCGAGCGCCTTGCTCATCTCTTTGGCCTTGGCGCGCTCTTTCTGAGCGAGATTCACCTTTTCGTAAGGGTCTTTTTCGAGATTATAGAGCTGCCTGGTGCCGGTCTCATAATCATATATGAGTTTCCAGCCGTCCTTGTTGATGGCGCAGTTGAAGTTTATCGCAGGTCCGGTCATGCCCCAGTGGTTGGGGTAGTTCCATATCAGCGCCCTGCCCTGCGAGGGATTGCCGGTGCCTTCGATGAGCGGCACGAAACTTCTGCCGTCAATGGTGTCTGGCGGCGTTATACCCGCCATTTCGAGAATGGTGGGATAGAAGTCCTCGATAATCACTTTTTCGTCAATGGCGGTGCCTGGGCGTGTGTGTCCTGGCCATCGCACAATCATCGGCTCGCGCACTCCACCTTCGAGCAGCGAGCCTTTGCCGCCGCGCAGCGGGGCATTCTGTGTGTGTATCTCTCCGGCACGCCAGTCATTGCTCGCGGAGTAGCCTCCGTTGTCGCTCATAAATATGATGACGGTGTTGTCGGACTCTCCGTTAGCCTCCACCCAGTCGAGAATATCGCCGAGGCTCTTGTCCATGCCTTCGACTAGCGACGCATACGCGGCTTCCCTCGGGTCGAGCCCTCGCGCTATGTGTTTGTCATAAAACCGCTTGTCGCGGTCAATAGGCACATGGACGGCGTAGTGTGACATATACAGAAACCAGGGCTGATTGTATGCCTTCGCCTTGTCAAGCGCCTTTACGGCTTCGCGTGTCAGCGCTTCGGTGGCAAACACTCCGGTGCCCCAGTATCTGTCAAGCCCTTCTACTGCAAAGGGGGACACCGGGTTGCCGAGTGAGTCATGACCGTAGTTGCGCTCGCTCAGATATGTGGCGAGGCCGCCGGCTGCGCTTCCTGTGATGTTGACCTCAAAGCCGAAGTGATGAGGATTTTCACCGGGAGTGTCAATTGCTCCGAGATGTGCCTTGCCGACATGAATTGTGTGATAGCCGGCGGAGCGCAGAGATTCGACAAATGACGGCGCTACGTATGTGTTGTTGATACCGGGTGTCTGGCTTATGCCGTTGTAGTTCCACGCGGGTGGCACCAGGGTTTGAGATGCTCCGTCGGTGGTTTGGTCGCGGTGGAGGGTCCAGTTGGTGACCCTGTGGCGCGCGGCATTGGCTCCGGTGAATAGGCTGCAGCGCGACGGCGAGCTGATAGCGCTCGCGTATGCCGATGTGAATTTCACTCCGCTGGCGGCGAGGCGCTCCATTGCGGGGGTGAGGTACTTGCGGTTGTTTGCGGTGATGCTGTCGGCAAACGGCACGGATGTGTCCTGCCAGCCCATGTCATCGACCATGAAAAGGATGATGTTGGGGCGCTTGTCAGCACCATAAATGTTCACTGCCGAGGCTGCAAGCGGCAGCAACAACAGGTTGCGTCTGAGTTTTGCAGAATCAATAGTCATAGCCCAATTCAAGATGTTCGATACTGAGCACCGAGCCGCTGCCTCCTGTGAAATAGTCGCCGTACTTGCTGGCGCTTGCCACCACGAGTATATACTTAGGCACTCTCGATGTTGAGCGGTATTCCAGCTCCGCCTCGAAGTCGATGTAGCCTCCGGTGCTCTCTCCGCTCTGCATCTGCCCGTAGGCTATGACTCCGGGGTCGGCGGGGTCGAAGAGCTTGCGGCGCGCGGGGTTGGTGCGGATTTCATAGGGTTCGCTCCAGTCGCCGAGCGCACACCACACTATGCAGGTGTCGGGTCTGCCAAGCAGGCTCTCGAAGCCTGACGAATAGTGTGAAATCGGCACGGAAGTATATTCAATCCTGCCTTTTATCTTAGTGGGATAGTGATTGAACTCCCTGCCGAATGAGAGGATGCCGTTAGTGCCCTCGGTAGCCACATAATCGCCGGCAAATAGGTTGCCCGCAGCGAGTTTGCCGAGAATAGAGATGCCGACAAACTTGGATTCGAGTCGCGCGCCGTGATAACCTGTCGGCGACGAGAGGTCATTTATGGGGGTGGTGTTGGAGGGTCCGAGGGTTGTGGCGCCCTTGTTGCCTGTGCCCCAGAAAGGAGCTGCCCCCTCTGACCAGGGACACCATATCTTGCCGTCCATCCACCAGTTTTCAAATGAGGAGTTTGGCAACTGCACATTGCTCATGGTAGTGAATGCGGCGGGCATTGTGTACTCTTCGCCGCTGAATGCGCGCACTTCGTAAGCCGCTTCCTCAAGTAGATTGACGAGTCGAGCCGAGAAGCTGCCGCCGCTGCGGCTTATCCACTCTTCAGGCACCTGAGTCCACACATCGACTCCGCTCATGCGGTACTCGAATCCGGTAGTGCTTCCTGTCTCGGCGGTGGCATATACCCAAGCGACATTTGTCCATGCGTCCACTCTGTCGATATTCACTGTGATGTCTGTCTGCGTAACGGTAAGCGTCCATGTCTGCTCCCTGCCGAATTCGGTCACAGTCACCTCCACCGGTCGGGTGAAATCGACAGCCTTGCCCACAATGTCGGGAGTGATGACAGCCGATGCTCCTCCGAGCTTGAGTGAGCTGACAACAACATCTGTAAGAGGCAGCTCCATCGGCACCATCGCGCTCGCGGTATGGTTCTCCACATCAATAGTAGTTGTGCCTACCTGATTGCTGACAGTGAAGTAGCGCTCTATGGTCTGCTGGGCCGAGAAGGTCCAGGTGTAGTCATAGTAAAGTGCGAAGGTAAGCTCGAGAGGATTCACGAGGTCGAGCCCCTCGAGAATAGCTGCGGTGTCGGGGCATGTTGCTCCCGGGGAGAGTGTGAGCCGGGAGAGCTTCACGCATCTGATA
>JAIDJW010000031.1 GCA_029052015.1 Paramuribaculum sp.
TAGGATCCGGTGGCACAAGCGCTAATATGATGACACGTGCATTCACTGACGCATTGGGAATAGCCAATATCCATATTGCCTCAGCAGCAGACGAAGTGTATTTACTTGTGAGCGGCATTCCGCTAAAGATAAAATGAAACGTATATTCGACATTTCAGAACCGGACAGAGACATTATCGCCTCTCTCCGTGAAAAGATTGACAACCTCACTAAACCAAAAGGTTCTCTCGGACAGCTTGAAGAAATCGCTACTCAGATAGGATGGATTCAGCAGAGTCTAAATCCTGAGCTGTGCAAGCCTCATAACATTCTTTTCGCCGCTGACCACGGCATTCTTGACGAAGGCGTGAGCGTTTCGCCCAAAGAGGTCACACTGCAGCAGCTTCTGCATTTCGGACGCGGCGGAGCAGGCATTAATTTCTTGTGTGACCAGCACGGATTCGAGCTCGTTCTTGTTGATGCCGGAGTAGATTCCCCGGACCCGATGCCAAAAGGTATCCTCAACATGAAATTGCGTCGAGGCACACGTAATTTCCTGCATGAGGCCGCCATGACACACGAAGAGTTTGAAAAAGGTATTGATTGCGGAGCACAAGTAGTGGATAAAGTATATGCACGAGGCTGCAATATTGTAAGTTTCGGCGAAATGGGCAGCGGCAACACCTCCTCATCATCTATGTGGATGCATTACTTTACCGGCATCGGACTTGACCGATGCGTGGGAGCAGGAGCGGGACTCGCTAAGAGCGGAGTGCAACACAAATTTGAAGTGCTATCGCGCGCACGCGATAATTATCAAGGTGACGCTTCGCCTGAATCCATCATGGCATGGTTTGGAGGCTATGAACTGGTGATGGCTGTGGGAGGAATGCTCAGAGCCGCCGAACTGGGAATGATAATTATAGTCGACGGTTTTATAATGACCAACTGCATACTCGCCGCCTCACGTCTATATCCGAATGTGCTCCTTTATGCTATTTTCGGACATCAGGGCGACGAGTCAGGGCATAAGGCTGTGCTTGATTATCTTGGAGCAAAACCGCTGTTGAATCTCAGCCTGCGTCTCGGCGAGGGAAGCGGCGCCGTATGTGCCTATCCCATAATACAGTCAGCAGTGAAGATGATTAACGAAATGGACAGTTTCAGAAATGTACCCGTAACAAAATATTTCTGATGTCAGCACTCCTCGCCTCTTTCATATTCTTTACCCGGTTACCCTTCTGGCGCCTGGGCACTCCCCCGCCCGATGCGTTTAAGAGAGTGGTGACTCTATGGCCTATGACCGGATGGCTCACAGGCGGTGTCTGCGCCTCTGTTTTCTGGCTATGCTGTCATATACTCCCGATTGAAACTTCCGTAGTACTGGCTTTCACGACAAGAGCCGTTTTGACCGGTGCTCTCCATGAGGACGGCCTCGCCGATTGCTTTGACGGTTTTGGCGGAGGCACGGGGCGCGAAAGAATACTTGAGATTATGAAAGACTCGCACATCGGTGCATTCGGAGTCATCGGGCTGATATTGTATTATCTCACAGCGGTGACTACCGTGGGTTCCATATACAATGTCCATATAATTTGCGCAGTCATCCTTTCTGCCGATGTATGGAGCAAGTTCTGCTCTTCGCAGATTATAAATGCTTTGCCATACGCGCGAAATGAGCAGACTGCAAAAAATAAAACCGTCTACAGCCGTTTCACTTCACGCGAAAGAATAACAAACCTCATGGTTTCACTCCCCGCCCTTTTTGTTGCGACAGCCTGTCCGCTATTATTGTGGGCATTTATCGCTCCGGCAGTTACATCGGCAATTGTCATACTCTATTTAAGGCATAAGATTGGCGGATATACCGGCGACTGCTGCGGCGGATGCTTTCTATTGAGCGAGCTATCATATTTTATAACCACGGCCGCACTAATTCACTCAGGCACATAATGAACGGACACAAAAATATTCTGCTTAAAACCTTGCTGCCTGTAGGCATAGGTATTGCCGTAGTCGCTATGATGATGGCACGCGATTTTGACATCGAATCCTGGCATTCCATAGAGTGGACAAAAACATCGATACTGGGTGTGGTTCTGGCACTGCTCTTCACCTTAGGGCGTGAAACCGGACTGGCATGGCGTTTCCGGGTGCTGAGTGACAAACAGCTTACCTGGAAACAGACTTTCAAAATCACCATGCTCTGTGAATTCGTGTCAGCGATAACGCCAACCACAGCCGGTGGCAGCGCGGTCAGCATGGTGTTCATGAAGCGCGAAGGCATAGACTCCGGGCGCGGCACAGCTCTTACCATGACCACTCTGTTTCTCGACGAATTGTTTTTCGTTGTGATGTGCCCATTTGTGTTTTTGCTGGAACCGGCTTCGGCGCTGTTCGGATTCAATTCAGATGCCACGACATTCAGTTTCGGACTCAAAGGAGCATTCTGGATTGTGTGGGGTGCGGTATGCGCCTGGACCATAATCCTCTTTTTCGGGATATTCATACGACCGCAGGCTGTCGGCAAAGTTATAGTAGGTATTTTCGGAATCAGATGGCTGAAGCGGTGGAAGCCTCAGGCTGAAAAAATCGCTGCGGATATGGCTCTGACCGGCAAAGATATCCGTCATCGTCCTGCTAAATGGTGGCTACAGGCAGCCGGAGCCACTTTTCTGTCGTGGACCGGCAGATTTCTTGTGGTAAACGCCCTGTTTCTCGCTGTAGCGCCTATGGCAGACCAACTGATGGTGTTTTGCAGGCAGTTTGTGGTGTGGACGCTTCTTACCGTCAGCCCTACCCCCGGCGGAAGCGGCGTGAGTGAGTGGCTGTTCACAACTTACTACGGCGATATGCTCGGAGGCGCCGGTAGCGCGCTTGTCATAGCTATCATGTGGCGCATCATAAGCTATTATCTGTATCTCGGTGTGGGAGCGATTATGGTGCCTGTATGGATAAAAAACGGTCTTAAAAATAAAAAAACTGATACCTATGAATAAATTAGTGACATTTGTATTTTTAGTTGCACTTACTTATCTTAATACCTTTGCCGACAGCAGACTCGTGTATATGCTGCCGCTTGATGACGAAATAGGCTCGACAACATGGCAACACACCCGCCGTGCTCTCGCAGAGGCTGAGCAAGCCAACGCCGACATTCTTCTGGTGCATCTCAACACCTACGGAGGCTCGGTGCTTCACGCTGATTCTATCCGCACCGCCCTGCTGCACTTCAACCGTCCGGTGGTGGCGTTTATCGACAACAATGCGGCATCTGCCGGCGCGCTCATAGCTCTTGCCTGCGACAGCGTGTTTATGCGCCAGGATGCCACCATGGGGGCGGTCACGGTTGTCAACGGCACCGACGGAGCTGCCATGCCAGACAAATACCAGAGCTATATGAGAGCCATGATGCGTGCCACAGCCGAGAGTCACGGCAAAGACTCTGTCGGCAACTGGCGCAGGAATCCTATCATAGCCGAGGCCATGGTAGACCCGAGAGTCAGCGTGCCAGGACTTATAGACTCCACAAGAGTACTCACTTTCACTGCCGGCGAAGCGGTGAAATGGAAGTTTGCCGAAGGCACTGCCGAAAGCATAGATGAGGTAATGACAAGTATCGGAGCACCTGACTACCGCCTCAAACGCTTCTCCCCGACCTGGGTGGATAATCTTCTGGGATTCTTTACCAATCCCGCCGTGCAGGGAATACTGATAATGCTGATTATAGGAGGCATTTATTTTGAACTTCAGACCCCCGGAATGGGTTTCCCCAGTGTTGTCGCTATTATGGCCGCCGTGCTTTATTTCCTGCCGTTGTATCTCACAGGCATTGCCAGCAGTTGGCTCGTGCTTCTTTTCCTTATAGGTCTGTTGCTTTTGCTTCTCGAAATATTTGTTATCCCCGGCTTCGGCATAGCCGGTATTGCGGGCGCAGTGTTCATTGCCGCGTCATTGTTCATAGGACTTCTTGAAAATTTCAGCGTCATCCCGGGCAGCTTCAATATGCATGTGGTAAGAAATGCCACACTGACATTTATTCTATCGATAGCTGCGGCAACAGGCATTATTGTATTCCTTTCCTCGAAATACGCACCCAAAGCGCTGAGTATCCATTCCGAGCTTACGCACTGTCAGAACGTTGAGGACGGATATATCGGAGTTGACACCGCGCCCGCTCAGCTTGTCGGTCAGAACGGAATAGCCGAGACCGATATGCGTCCGGGCGGAAAAGTAGTCGTCAACGGCGAGACATTCGATGCCATCAGCCTCAAAGGATTTATCGAGGCCGGAACAGAAATAACCGTTAAGCGATATGAAAACGCACAGCTTTATGTGACTCAGCGGTTATCATAGTCCTTCAGTTTTATCTGTAGATATTGGCGGGCATAATAAATGCGGCTCTTGACTGTGCCGAGCGGAAGATGCATATATTTGGCTATTTCCGCATATCGGTAGCCTGCCACATGCATTGAAAACGGTATTCTGTAGTCGTCGCTGAATGATGCTATGGCTTTGGTTATCTCCTGCTCGGCAAAGGAATCCTCCGGTGTAGGAAGCGCGGTGGCGGCATCAACGCTGTTGATTCTGTAAAGGTCGTCAGACCGGTCAACAATGGTGGCGTTTCTCACCATACGCCGATATTTGTTGATAAAGATATTGCGCATGATAGTAAAGATCCAGCCTTTGAAGTTGGTATTGTCGGCATATCTCTGCTCATTGTCAAGCGCCTTGAGTGTTGTGTCCTGAAGCAAATCGTATGCATCGTCGCGGTCATTGGTGAGCATATATGCAAAACTGAGCAGATTGGGTTGCATTGCAACGACTTTGTCTTGAAAAGATTGTGTGTTCATAGTTGCAGATAATCTAATGTATGCTCCGATAGGGATAAAAGCTTTATCTATACAACCTCCGGCGCGCTCTTTTGGTTCCGTATGCACAAAAACAAGCGCCACTTCCTCTAAGGGAAGCAGCGCTGATTATTATTGCTTTATATTAGTGTCAGAACTTGAATCCTGCTGACAGGACTATCTGATTGCTTGAAAGAGTGATTTTCGATGTTTCGGGAGTTGTCCACTCGTTGGGAGTAAACGCACTCCATTTGCTTTCTCTGCGCTTATTAATATAAGCTGCATCTACATAGAAGTTGTTGTAGCGATAGCCGAGACCGCATGAGATGTACCGGGTGCTCTTGTCAAACGAGTAGGAAGGAGTGGTTTCAGTATCATCCGGTCCGGAGGTATAGATCATCATGTTTCCGTCACGGGCGGCTTCGGTGCTCGGCGAGGTCTGAATCTGATAGCCTGCTCTAATACTCCAGTGACGGTCAAGACGATACTCGGCTCCCAATCTTACTATATTGACGGAATTGTAGTAATTCTTTATATCTCCGTTTATCGCTTCGTACTTATTGTTGTCATTGTCGCGCACGCTCATGTTCTGCATCGGACGATATTCATAATCAAGACTTACTATGGCTTTTTTACCGATGACTCCGCTGACGCCGACCATCATGCGCCAGGGTGTTCTCAGCTTCCACTCGAAGTAGTCGGTATAGCCTTCATCTGTTTCCACATATCCGTTTTTATCTGAGCCGAAGCCGTAGTCAACTCCTGCCCAACCTTCCTGCTTGAGGGTATAGAATGTAGGGGTGTGGACAGCCATACCTATGCGCAGTTCGTTGATAGGCTTGAATATGAGGCCGAACTTGAAGTTGTAGCCTGTGCCGCTTATATGCTTCCAGCTGTCAAGACCGTAACCTCCTGCTCCTGTTACAGTACCTGCATCGTTACCATCTTCGTCAAAATCGGGAATTTTGGCATTCTGAAAATCTTCAGTGTAATAAACGGATGATTTGTAGTCTATGTCCGTGATGCCGATACCGATACCCCAGTACACCATATCCACGAAGTTGCCGCCGAAGTTCAGGCTGTACTCATCGACATATCCTTTTTCCAGAACATCAAATGTGCCGACGCCGGTAGTGCCGTTCTGCCAAAGACCGCTGTAGCTGTTTGAGGAGATAGGATTGATAAGGTATGAATTATATGCGAGTACGCTCATCCAGGGAGCGAAACTTTCCTGATAAGGATTGTAGGAATTGTTTCCGGACAGATCGTCGGTTGTCCACTGCTCTGCCGATGTGAATCCGGCTATGTAATTAGTCAGAGAACCTCCAAGATTGCCTATTCTGCCGCGATATGCACGGTTGAAACTACCGACACGCGAGTATGAAGCGCCCCAGTTGAAATAAGGCATAATATCACTGTTGGTATACACCTGTCTATTGTACACATCTCCGAGC
>JAIDJW010000032.1 GCA_029052015.1 Paramuribaculum sp.
ACCGAATCATCAATATAGTTGTAAATCAATACTATTCGTACCATCGCTTGCCTTATAAGATTTGCAACGAGTGCGTATGCATCGAAAATTTGACCATTGAAGAAGATGCCCTCCTTGGGTTGCAAAGAGGATCGGACAAAAAATTCCACCTTCCCATCCAGTTCTCTGAAATGAGTGTCATATTCGGAAAACCGTCTGTCAATCTTGTCCTCAAGCAATAATAATCGCTGATTTACGGAATATCCTCTTAGTAAATATTCTTTCAATATCTTGTTTGCCCATTGGCGGAACTGAATGCCTCTGATTGTATTTACCCTATAGCCCAATGAGATAATCACATCAAGGTTGAAAAATTCAAGAGTACGAGTAACAGTGCGATTTCCTTCCTGACGAACTGTTCGGAATTTCCGAACAGTTGCCATTCTATTCAGCTCTCCAGACTCAAAGATATGTTTAAGGTGCTCACTTATATTGGCTTTACTGGACGCGAACAGTTCAACAATCTGATTCTGACTGAGCCATACGGATTCATCCTCAACTCTCACATCAAGAGTCAGAGTATCATCAGGATTATATATAATGATTTCGTTTGTATCCTTAGGTTCCATACGCGAAATTAATGATATTTCTGGAATAATAGCGAATTTTTTGCTTGGTGGTGTAACGAATAGGCGGTTCGCGCGTATTTATTTAAAAAGACAATTCACGGCACTTGGACCGGAGCATTCTGGGCATTGTATGATGCTCGGCGGCGCATTAAGACCGGCACCAACGGTTTCGGTCCGCTGCATGTCAACTGGACAGACAGTCTCGGCTATTATCCAGGCGACAAGGCGCTGATACAATTCGCCCGGGAACTGATGAAAACCGGAGGCCGGAAGATAGAAAACCCGGCAGTTGCTGAAAAAATGTCGGCATGGGGACTTGCCGACAGCATCGGTAATATATCCGTGCCTGTTGTGCATTATGGCAGCGGCGACAGTATAGACGCCCTTTGCTGCCGCATTTCCACCGCCCTGAGCGATGCGGTTAAAAGCCATTGCGTTCCCTGGGCTGCAGCCCACGGCATAGAGTCGCATGATATCGCTGAGGTGATTTTTTATCATGAGGTGATGTGGGATTTGCTCGACCTGTGCGAAAAGAAGGGTATTGTCACCATGCCCGATATCCTTTTGGGTAAAGAGGTAGGCAAGAGTCATTTCGGAGATATAACCTTTATTGTTGTCGACAGCAGTGGAGGCGAGTGAACCCTCGGCGAGCCGCCCGCGTTATCATGCTGAGTAACTCGCTAAATTAGATGTTATGAAAAGCAATCTGTATACTTTACTTATTGTGTTCGCCACATTGTTTGCGGCGGTGTCGTGCGACAATGATGTGTGGAATGAGCTTCCGTCGCCGATTGCGAATTTCTTCACTACTTATTTTCCCGGCGGGGAGGTGAATTCATACACCAAGGGTGAGTCGACAAGCGTGGTGTCGGTCAAGAACGGGGTAACGGTGACATTCAATTCCGACAATGTGTGGATTGATGTAAACGGCAACGGCAGCACTTTGCCGTCAATCTTCCTGTATGATCAGCTGCCGGCACCGCTGTATAACTACCTGCAGGAAATGGAGGCTATGAACGGAGTTTATCGAGTTGACCGCAATTCTACCCGCTACAAAGTCGAGCTGCAGGACACTTACGTGCAGTACACCATCGCTACCGGCGAGATTTATTATCCTTCTGCTCCCCCGCAGGATGCAATGACTATCTCAGCCTCCGCATCGGCAGATTAATCTGATGATTGAGAATGGCACAGTTCAATGCGTTTGAGGAAGCAGTCGACTTCTCTTTCTGGAGGGAGGTGTGTGAGGAGCGCGGGGTGACGCGCAGATATCGTCGCGGTGACTGCTTTGTCCGCGCCGGAGAGCGTCTGCGCAGCGTTACCGTCAGCTCTGCCGCCGTTATCCCCGCATATTGAGTCTGGTATCTCTTGGTGAAATCGCTTCTTATCTTAATATCTCGCGCCGTCAGCTCCACCGCATACGCCGGGCGGAAAATGATAAGAGCTGAAACTCCAGACAAAAAAATGCGCCTTTTGGAGTATGTTTTTGACAGAATGTGACATTTGTCACACTCTGCCTATTCTTTTATCCATATATTTGCCACGACTGACCCCACATTATTCAAAAGCTATGTAACTCGCAAAAATTAGCAGTGAGTGATTTTTGAGCTTTGTTCGAGTGATTTTTGTTTGAAGACGAAGGCGTGTAGCGGGCTACATGCCTGAGGATTAAAGCAAAAAACACCGAACAAAATCGAAAAGCGCCGCAGTAAACAACGAGTTACCGATGAATTTTAATATCAACTAATTTTTAAGAGTTACTTATGTTACACGGACGACTTATAACGGGCATACTCGCGGCAATCCTGTCATTTACGGTAGCCGGTACAGCTTACGCCCGCAAGATTCCTACGGCATTGTGCGGCAAGGTGTATCTCACCTCCGGTGACTCAATAGTGGCTGAAGGCACTACACGAATAGCGCCGCCGCTGAAAAACAAGAAACTCGAAATCATCGAAAACGCCTATACCCGCCGGAGCAAGGTCGGCGACAAACTCGCTCCTGAGGCAGTTGACTCCGTGGTGCTGTGGGTGCCGACTGCTCCGGAGCGCACCCACACATTGCGATATGTCGGTGACTACGGCTGGTGCTGGGAGATAGAGCGCAATCCTTATCTGACAGTCTGCTGCTTTTCACCCAAAGGATATTTTTTGCGGGAAACGGTGGCGTGTGGACGCGCGGAAAAGGGATTATGATTGTGGTAAAGGACGGCAAAACTTACAATTTCGGCAAGTCGGACAAAAAAGTAGATGGCAATATGCGCCGCAGACTTGAAAGTCTTGTAGCCGACGATGCCGACCTTACGGCATATATCAGAAAAGCGCGCGGCAGATGCGACAAAATTGTGAGAAGCCTCGGGCAGTACAAACCTGATGACAAATAACCTAAATACAGATTATTATGACAATGAAGCAACTTCTATTTCTTGCTATGGTGACCTTCTGTCTGACAGCGTCGGCGGCTACTGCAGATGATGACACGAAGGCGACAGAAACACACGTTCAGGTCATATTGGAGAATGGCGACACAATCACAGGCTATATCCGCAGCGACCTCAAGACCGGGCTAAAGAATATGTTTTCCAAAACCGGCTCCATACGCCAGTATATAAATATAGGTGCAGAGCCCAAAGGAGGTGCGACAAAACGCTACAGCGCTCCCGAAGTAAAGGAATACCGTTTTCTGGAGCCTACCGAGGCATATCCCGAAGGGGCGGTATGTGTATCGGATTTCATCAATTCTCCCGGAATGTTTAAGCCGCGCAGCATCGTGAGGGGATTTGCCTGGGAGCTCGACCGCCGCGAGAGCGGCTCTGTGCTGCGCTGGGACGTATGGGAATCTACCGGCGGCCGCAATAGCGTGAACCGTCTCGTCCCCGCGGTAGGTATCAAGTTCAAAGGGGCAAATGCCGCATATCCCATTATGGTCAACGGCCGTTTCAGCGATGCTTACCTTATGATTTACCTCAAAAAACAGTATCCGGAGCTAAAGGAAGCATGGGATGAGTATTATTATAAATGTGAAGATGCAAAAGCCCACCGCAAGGAGCTGCTCGACAATGTGTCGACCGCTCTCCTCTTCTACGAGGACTTCCTGAAAACCCACGCCCCCCTTGACGACACCACCCCTGCCGAATCCTCAAAGAAATAATGCCCGGCGGTCAGCGGGATTTGGAGAAGCGGAGAGTGGATTTTAACAGGGGGAAGGAGAGGGTGAGTATGGCTCCCTGTTCTATTGAGGCATGGGCGTCAAGTGTTATCGGCTCCATGGCTGCGTCGTACCAGATAAGGTCATAATGGCCGGAAAAAATGGTCGGTATGAGTTATCCCTTTTTCATTACCGGCTGCCATGAGTCGGCATGGGTTTG
>JAIDJW010000033.1 GCA_029052015.1 Paramuribaculum sp.
TCTGCCGGGGGCTTTCTCGTTGGGGTTTTTTTTTAGGGGGGGGGGGGCGCCTTCGGGGGCCGAGACCACCGACGAAGCGGCCGTTGCCCCGGAATTGCCGACCGCACCGACTATCCTCACGGCATTGGTATTATCGGCAAAACGCTCCATATTGCCGCCTTTGAGGGTGACAAGGCTCTGCAGCGAGCCCTTGAAGAGCATTCCTGTGCCGGAAAGAGCATATCGCAGCCGTTTGTCGCCGTAGCCTCCTCCAGCCTCCACTGTGCCCATTGGCTTGAAGAGAGCCTTGGACTTGAGCTTGATATTGACAGCGACGTTGTCGCTCACCTTATCCTTGTCAATCTTCAGGTCGTGATGATTGGAAATCACCTGCACGTCCTTCACATAATCGGCGGGAATGCTCCGCGTGGCTATGGAATATCTGCCGCCGAGCATATCGAGCCCCTCGACATAAAAATTGCTTATGTCCTTGCCCATGTACTTTATCACTCCGTTGTCCTCGACCGTGATACCGGGAATTTTCTTCAGCGCGTCCTCAAGCACCACATCGCCCTTGCCCTTGAACATGTCGAGAAAGAAGCTCAGGGTGTCACCCCTCAGCTTTACGGACGGAGCGGCAACAACAACCTCGCGAAGCTCGCGCGACCTGGGCGTCATCACCACATCGAGAACATTGCCGGCGGGTAGCGGCTTTGTCACCTTGTCGTATGAAAGATGCTCGAATGTAACGCTGAGTGAATCGCTGCGCCGGGGCACCTTCAGAGAATAGGAACCGTCGGATTTAGTGCGCGCGAATGATCGCGTGAGCCTGCCTTTCACAAGTTTTACGGTCACAGACTGCACCGGAGCGCCATCGGTATCCATAACGGCACCCGTTATGATTTCCTGCGCGTAAACGCCCGAAAACGCCGCTAACGCAAGAATAAACGCGATGATTCGTTTCATTTCAGCTCAAGCGGCTGATAGATATTGACCGGTGTGCGCTGCTGAATGCCGTTGACAAAAATCGAACCCCAGTCGCCGCCGTTTTTCTTCACTGAGATGTCGGTTATCATCGCAGGATTGATGGATTTCATGGGATTTTGCGCCTGGCTGTTCTTTATGCCGACGAATTTGTCGCGGTCGGTCTTTACGGTGCGCTTGTCCTTGGCTCGGAGCAGCGGCACATTGCTCTTTGTGAAACTGATGAGCTTGAATTCATGTATGCCGTCGGCATCGGAAGCCTTGACAACAAGCCCGGGGAGTCCGGCAAGTTTCCAGGGACCGTATGCGGCAGGTATCTCCTCCGTGTACCACACTGTCCACTTTCTTCCTCCGTAGCTACCTGTGGCTTTGGCTATATTGTATCCTGCAAGTGTGTCGGTCTCCTCTGTGAGAAACCATTCAATATCAGCAAACGGTTCCTCGTAGGACACGACTGTCACTGCCGACATATCATTGACAACCGTCTTGCCCATCGGAATATTCTGAGTAACTACGGGAACGAAGAAGTTTTCAGTGACGAACTGCTTGCGACGCTCCTCTTCTACAGCCTGCGCAGGTGCTCCGGCGGCGGCGAGTGAGTCAGCGCTGTAGGTGATGTAATCGGTAAAGACGGCCCCGTCATCACCGATGCGCAGAGCTGTGGCGTAGAGCTCGCTAACAGGATTGCCCTGCTTGTCCTGAGTATTGATTTTGTAGTCATAGAGAGCTGTGTATTTGCCCTCGCCGAGCTTCTCGAACTCGTTTACAATCTCCTCGCTCATTTGAGTTGCCTCAGATGTCTTCTTTACTGTTACGCCTCCGCCTTTCACTACTACCTGGGAGGACGCGCCGAGCGCGGTTGCTGCGGCAAGAATTAATGTGACTATTTTTTTCATGATCATAAGGATTTTTGGCAAAAGTATCAATAAAAGCCGTCAATCTGTTACAATCTAACATTTTTTGTGCTTTATTTTGATGAGTTTCAACTAATCATCCTACCCCCCCTATAGTTAATTCATGTTAACACACGCAAAAAAATAAAGCAGGGAGAGAAGCCCTGAGGCAACTCTCCCAAACTTTACATCGTATAAACCGTAAACCGTAAACCTTACTTTTTCTTCTTCAGGCGAAGGAAATATCCGGTGTAGTCCTTGCCTTTTTTGCCCTTGAATGCAGAAGCCATAAGACTGGCAGCATCTTCTCTGGCGCCCTCTTCATCCTTTACCTCGGCGCCTTTGTTTTTCTCCTCTTTCTTTTCTGCGAGCTCGTCTACCGCACCATAACGGTTATCCCAAATGCGGGTTTCATCAGGTTCTACAGTTGCGACAGCCTTGTAAGTAACGCGACCGGTTGCAGGATCCTCAATCGCTTCAAGGACTTCGTACTTGTCACCTTTCTTGAGATCTTCTTTCAGACCGATGCCCGCATATATGGTGCCGTCCTCATCACAGCGAGAGATGGGAGCGATGGTGCGGAACACCTCGTGCTTGCTCTGGAGCTTGCATATAGCGTTGTCAATAGCGCGTGCTGTAGCGCGCTCGATAAGTGTGCTCTGGGGAGTTGTGTTGAAGATGCTCTGGCGCACATTGCAACCTGCCTTGTCCTTACCCACGAAGCTGAGCTTGCACAGACCGGTGGCAACCAGGTCCTCGATACTCTTGTTCTGGTCATAGATTTTTTCAGCGAATTCTGCCGAAATCTCATCGTTCCAGTCAAGTTTGTAAAGATATGTCACAGCCTGCACCTGGAAACCCTCACCTGCAGCAGCGCTGGCAACAGCACCTGCTACTTTGCCGATGCTGCCAAACATACCCTCTGCCATAGCCTGGCTCTCTGCCACTACAGCCTGATTGCTGCGGAAGCGGAGATTTACGGCGAGAACGTATGTGTTGTTGATTAGATCAAAGCCCTTGCCTGCGAGATTGCTTGCAAAGAAACCGCTTTCCTTTGCCTTTGCGAGATCTTCGGCCGATGCGTTCTGGAGACCGCGCTCCTGAATGAGCTTCACATCCTTGTCCCAAGCGCCGTTTTCATAACCAAACCATTTGCCGATGAGGTCGGCTGCGGTGTTGTTGCCCTGGAAACTCTTGGCGATAACTGCGGGAAGGTAGTCTTCCATGTCGTCGGTGGAGAGCATGGCTGAATTCGATGTGCCTGCCTGAGCGGCCATAGTAGAAGCAGCCACTCCTTTTGCAAATGAGCCAAACTTCTTGCCGTTTGACTTCTTTTCAGCATACTGTGCTTTCTCCTCATCGGTAACTGTGGCTTTGACTGCATCATAGTCGATGACGCGGAGAGCAAGGTTGTGGTCGTTAAACTGTGAAGGAATGGGAATATTCGGGAATTTCAGAAGAGGTATCTCCACAACGGGAATTCCCGCCATAGAATCGTTTGCCGCTTTCTTTGCATCAGTATTTGCAAGTCCTTTGGCAATATCCATGAATTCATTGGTCTTAGTCTCGTCAATCTGTTTCTGCAGACGAGCGTTCTGCTCGTCACTCTTGACAAGAATAGTGTAAAGTGAGCTACGCATGTAGGTAGGCTCATTGTCTGCTATGGCAACTGCGGGAGCTGCAAAGCCAACGATAGTTGCGATAGCGGCAACTTTGCTGATTAGTTTCATAAAAGGTATATTAATAATTGGTTTCTTTGATGATTAAAGCCAGTAGTGGCGGATGATAGTCTTGGGTTGGTTTTGTGCGCGAGCAACTGCAACGCTCTTGGCGGCATCGACAACTTTCATGCGAAACGCGTGGTCGTTTGCCATCCGCTTTTTTTCCATTGCAAGAGCGTCCTCATACTTCTTGACATTCTCAAAAACCCACTGCTCCTTTACGGCGCTGGACATCTTTTTAGAAAGCACATTTGCGCGAGCTTTAGCGCTTGCGCTGGGGTCGATTCGCGCAATCAGGTCAAAAGCTTTTCTCGCACCGGCGGCCGTTGGGTCAGCACCCCATTCTGCCTCTGCCTGTGCCAGTAGCTGATCTCCTTCATACTCCGTACGGTGATTGTAAGCTTCCAGCATAAGGTCCTCTGCCTCAGCGTATGCAGGACAGCATTCAGGTATCTGTGAAGCAACATAGATAGCCTCGTCATAGTCGCGTTGGTTCATGGCGCTACGGGCTTTTTTGAGAAGCACGGGAGCATAGTTGACATAGTAGTCAAGGATTTTTTTCTTTCCCTCCTCAACAAATGCCTTGAACTCAGCATTCTGGGCGTTGAGACGACTCATGGCATTGACATAGGCTCGTTCTTCGGATATGCCTGCGCCCTTGAGCTCAAATGACTTTGAAGCGAACACTTTCTGGTCATCACCATCGCCGATATATACCGTAAGAGTTGTTTTTACGAGGAATTTTTGTGACGGACCGGGAGTTACGTCAAGAAATCCCTTGTCAAACCGCCCTGCGAGAAAGAAACGGCTACTGTATGCGTCGCCGGCAAGACCGGCAGCGGCAGCAGCACGGGTCAGACGCATCTGAAGTTGGTTTTCTACGGCTTTGCTCACCTCATCGCCCTGCTTGATTTCAGCTACTGCGATGTGGAGCTCACACTCAGCCATTGCAAGAGGCGAACCCAAAAGCATGGCGGCTGCAATGGCGCAAATTGATTTTCTTATCATAGCATGGAGGGATTTGGTTTATTTTTCACCGATAGCAAGACTTCCGGAGCCAAGAGTCGAACTTGTATTTTCAGCTCTGATGCCAAGAGATTTGAGATGTGCCTGCAGACCGGCTACAAACTGCTTGGCGTTTATAGCTTTGCCGGAAGCATCGCGCATTGGCACACGCACCTGATGATACGCAAGTCGATTGCGTGTCGAACTCCTCTCTGTAAAGCGATGATCCTGAGTGTTCTCATGCATCCAGTCATAAATGATATTGCCGAGTTCCTTGCCACCGAATTCTGTGTTGAAGTTGAGACCTGAGCCATTGTCAATAATCCGGAAATTCATACGCATCTCGCGTCCGTTTGCCTGCACATCGGCAAAATGATTCATGAGCTGGGTGCAGAATTCGTCCATATTGCTCTTCATGGCCTCTGTGATAGCGGCGCTCAGAGGAGTTGTGCGGGGCACAGGCGCACCCTCGGAAGTCACTGCGGCTATGCTCTTGTTAGAATATGAATCAAGAGCCTCGAGACGATATGAAAGACTATAATTGAAGCCTACTGAATTTTTAATCCAACCGATTTTGATGATGATGTCCGGCTTGGCGTTTGCAATGATGATATCTGAGCTGCTTTTAGCGTATGAACTACCGGTCTCAGCGCCTTCAAAAGCCTCATCCTCCATTTCATCAAGATCATCGCTTTCCTGCTCAGCGCCGAAGTCCTTCAAGGGGAATCCACGCTGTGCGAAAACAGAATTAACTCCTGTTTTTACCTGTGTGAGCTCCTGGTCAAGAAATGCTTTCTCGTAGTCCTCATACACTTTTGTTTTGCCGCCACGGTCTACCTGATTGACATAACCCTGTGCATTACACCAGGTTTTGTCTGGCAGCAGCATTATTGAGGGTGCCTCGGCGTAAACAGAAACAGCCATGACGCCGGCAGCGATAAGTGATATTATTTTCTTCATCGTTTTTTAGTGTGATTGGTTTATCTGTCTGTATATTTGTTAAGGTTTAAGGATTCCGTCTTTTACAAGCTGATCGCGCAGCGCACGGCGGTCAACATCAAGCACCACTCCGTATCCGTCGATTGATTTAGTGGAGCCCTTCATTCGCGCTTCGCCGCTCTTGCTGTTTTCTTTCACATACTTGCGGTATTTGCCGCCATCCCTGAAGAAAGGGGCAAAATAATAATCGTAGCGCTCGCGTCCGTTTACCTCCATTACCAAAGGATGACGCTCGGCACCCTGAACCCCCTGCGAGAATCCGTTGAACAGCACGGTGGCGAGAGCATTTTTCTTTGCCTGCTCCACTGCCTCGCTCTGACTGGTGCCCCTACCCCATGCACGCACGGTGAGTGTGCCGTCACCGTTCTGACCGAGACACACGGTTTCCATATTGGTATAAGCGGCAGCGGGCACCACAGTGGGCTTTTTGCTGCAACCGCCTGTAGTTGTCGCTGCAACCGCGATAAGCGCGCAAACGATTAGTCTGACAGTTTTTTTCATAATATGAGTTAGAATTCGTAGCCTAATTTGAGACCTAGAAATGATAGCACCTGACGCTTGCGCTCACCCTCTTTATTAATTAGCGGAAGCTGCTGCGCAGTGTAATTGAGGGATACAAGGAACGACGACCGGTCGACACCGAACTTGAAGCCTATGGCAGGTCGCGCCATAAGACCGTCACGGAACGCACCGCCGAGATCAACAGAATAGTATGGAACTATGCTGCGATATGCGTGTCCGAGAAGATTGCCGCGCACATTGAAGTAAAGCGGTATAGCCCATTTTACAGAGGAGTCGCGGAAATCGGGAACCTGACTGAAGTAGTGTCGATAGCCTACTCCAAGACCGATGCGGGCATACTGGCTGCCGCGATAACCGAACACAAAGTCTCCTTCGGCATACATTCTGTTAGTGTGGCTCACCCTTACAGAACTACCTGCCCCTATCTCAAACGCACACCAGAATCCGTGCTCCATAGAGCGCAGCCGGGTGAGGTTGCCATCATGCCCGACTGATGGCACTTCCGGTGCCTGACGCGTGATTTTACGCACCTCAGTCATATTATAAGTATATAACTGACCGTTTTCGCTTCGGATCGTTATACTGACATTGGGCACTTCGCTCTCGATATATCCTTTGATGACGCTACCGTTGTTGAGGTATATGTAATCGGCGCTCCTGGCGCCGGCACCGAGCGCGCACACTACCAGTGCGAGCAGCATAATCAGTTTCTTCATTACCAGCCGCTGTTTAGTCCGCGAATAACTCCCTGCTTCTCCAGATCCTGACGCAGGAGAGCGGTGTTGATTGTGAGCTGTACGGATACCTTGAACTGTTTGCCGTATTTCGCTACCCTGCGTGTATGCTCAACAAACTGCACATAGTTCATATAATCACCGTTTGCAAAAAACGGGGTAAAGAAGTCGGAATGCTGTGTCTTTACCGTGGGCGAGCCGGCCATCGGATTGTGACGGGTAGCTGTGCCGGAAAGAGTGTTGGTAGAATCATCATACCCTTTAAAAAGGATTGCATTGACTGCAGCTTCTGCAAGCTGTTTGTCTGTAACCTTATCGGCTTTCTTGGCTACAATAGTTACGCGCACGTTGGCGCTGCCATTGTTGCCGGCTCCGGCTCCTTCGAGATATGCCTCTGACACATCGGGTGCCTTGTCCTTGGCAAATGTGGATGGAGCGGTGACTGCCATAACAAGCAGTACTGCCATCGAGAGAAATTTACGCATGTCTGTGTCTTTTTATATTAATTAGTTGGTATTCTGTCCATATTATAGTCCGCAGATATTCTTTAATAAGCATCCGGGAGCTATTCACATCCTGTTGTTCGCAGATCATAACATTAATTACATTTAATTAAAATTATGACCTCGGGTGCAAATTTATGAAATATGGGTCAAAATACCCCCCCCCATAGTTAATTCATGTTAACACAACACAAACATGCGGTTAAAAGGGTCATTTCACGGCTTTTGTCGCCGATTTACTGATTGTCACGAGATATACTCCACAAAAGATAAATAAAACAGCCATACATTTGGCAGGAGTAAAAGCGTCAAGCCCAAGAGTAACACCTACTACAGAGGCCACTACAGGCTGAACATAATTGTACATACCGACGAGAGTTGGCCGCAAGTGTTTCTGACCAATCATTATGCATATATAGGCAAGAAAGGTGGCACAGCACACCACAAAAGCCACGCCTCCCCACTCTAACGCTGATATACGGGTCCACAACACAGCTTTCCACTCAGCGAGCGAGAACGGGGTGATAGCTATCGCGGCGAAAGTGAACATCCATTTCATCAAGGTGACCACTGAATACTTTTTAATGAAATTGCGGTAAAAGGTCAGATACAACGCGTAGCTTAGCTGAGCTGTAAGCACCAGGAGGTCTCCGAGAACATGGTTTGAGCCTGACTGAGAAACGCTCTTGCCTGACAGAACAAGCAATAGAGCTCCTGCAGCGCCGAGTGCCACTCCTCCCGCCTTCTTCAGTGTAATCGGTTCGCCGAGAACTACGGCGGCAAGCACCATGACCCATAGCGGCATGGTGGTGGTTATTATGGATGCCTCCCCGGGAGATGTCATCCCGACACCGAATATATAGCATCCCTGATTGAAAAGAATGCCGAGCATTGCGGCTCCGGCAAGCAAAAGCAAATCAAGCGGCGCCACTTTTTCTTTTGCAGTAAATACTGATGTAGTCCAAAACAGCACAGCCGCACCGATTATGCGGAAGTCGGTAAGCAGCAGCGGAGTGACAATGCCGCCGGCAAGAACGAGCTTCGCCACCGGAGCCATTAGTCCCCACATGGTATTGGCACCGAGCATTGCAAGATGTCCTTTCAGCTTCTCATTCATAATAAAGCCTTAACGCATAAATAATGCCCCCCGCGTGGTTGCAGACGGCATTATCGTAATTCAATCTGAATCTTGATATAAGGAAGAATCTATCAGTCTATTTCTTCATCGGCTTCGTAACCGCCCATCTCGCGGATAGCGTTTTTGAGCATGGTGTACTGCTTGAAGAGATGATTCACCGGCACCTCTCCATTTATATAATCATGCATGGGGCTCTTCAGGAAGAAACTGAGGAAGCGCTGTATGCCATGACGGCCTGCACGGGCGGCAAGATCGCTCAGAAGCACGAGGTCAAGACACAGTGGCGCGGCAAGGATAGAATCGCGGCAGAGGAAATTAATCTTAATCTGCATGGGATAGCCCATCCAGCCGAAAATGTCGATATTGTCCCAGCCTTCCTTGCTGTCATTGCGCGGAGGATAGTAGTTGATGCGCACTTTGTGATAATAGCCCTGATGACCGCCTTCTTCAGCGCCACCGCAGTTGGCATTGTAAAGGTCGGGCTGCTCTTCTGGCACGAGGATTGATTCGAGAGTCGACAACTTCGAAACCTCCTTGGTGCGGAAGTTGGCTGGCTCGTCGAGCACAAGACCGTCACGGTTGCCGAGAATATTGGTTGAGAACCAGCCGCTGAGACCGAGACACCGTGTGCCTATTATGGGTGCAAAACCTGATTTCACAAGAGTCTGACCGGTCTTGAAGTCCTTGCCGGCGATGGGCATGCGGGTCTTTTCGCTGAGTTCCCACATTGCGGGGATGTCGACTGTAGTGTTTGGAGCGCCCATGATGAAGGGTGCGCCCTCGCTTAGTGCGGCGTAAGCATAGCACATGGAGGGAGCTATATGCTCTTTGTCGTCTGCCTGCATTGCTGCCTCGAGGGATTCGAGCGAACCATGCACTTCCTCATCAACAGGAACATATACTTCAGTAGAAGCAGCCCAGAGAACCACAACGCGCTCCACTCCGGTCTCTTTTTTAAAGCTGCGGATATCCTCGCGGAGTTGTTCTACCATTTCCCAACGGGTTTTGCCGGTCATTATATTGTCGCCATTCAGCCGCTTTGCATAATTGTGGTCGAATGCCGCCTTCATGGGCACAATCTTTTCAAGCTCGTCCTTAACCGGCTCGATATCCTTGTCATTAAGCACTTCCGCATATTTCGCGCTCTCGTACGCATTTGCGGGGTAAACATCCCATGCGCCGAACACTATATCATCAAGCTTAGCCAAGGGCACAATATCCTCATATTTCAGATATTTTTTTTCTGAGCCTCTGCCCACACGAATCTTATCATACTGGGTCATTGCGCCTACCGGCTTGGCAAGACCTTTGCGGGCCATGAGGACACCTGTCATAAATGTTGAACTGACAGCGCCGAGACCGACCACAAGAACGCCTAGTTTACCGTCTGCTGGCTTTACCGTTGCCTTGTTCATGGTTTGGAAATATGTTGGTTATTATTACTTCTATCATTCTGTTTTCCTACTCGTTTTTATGCACCGATGCGGAAAAAGCGTGTAAAAGTACATCTAATTTTTTGTATGCAAAATTATTTGTAATATAAACTCCACTTATTTTTGTGAATGATGTTTAATTTATCATTGCAAATGACAACAATCAATAAATTACCTCGGAAATCACAATGTCAACTGTGAATATTCAATAACGGCAGGTTGCAGACCTCCGAGAGCTTGTGGATACTCATGGCAGACACTTCCGCACTCGATTCGTCATCATCCCATCCATTACCCACAAGCCGGACAGTGTTGCACCCGAGACTCGCAGCAGGTATAATATCTTTTTTCATACTGTCGCCAACAACAAGCACCTCATGCGGGCAAAGTCCGAGATCTTCGACTCCGAGGGCAAAAATTGCGGGGTCGGGCTTGCGCACACCGACGACCGCACTTTCTATCACAGCCTTGAAATAACTGCAAAGACCGTAGTCGGCGAGCACAGAATTTACATTGCCATAGAAATTGGAAACAAGTACCATCGGGACACCTGCTTTGCGGAGCGTTTCAAGAGTCTGCCGCGACTCGACGGTGCATTCCCTCGCATAATCATCACAATAGGCGGCAATTTCGCCAGAATGAGATGCCGCAGTGCCCGGAGCAACCACTCCATTATCTTCAAGAAATTCGAGCTCTATGCGTATTTTTATCTCCATTAGAGCACGGAAAGTGTGGTGGGGCTCAATATAGCGCTTCTTTGCCAAGGCTCGCTCGGCATGGACGTAGGCCTCTTTGAAGTCTTTCTCGCCGACATCCACTCCTGCTGCGCGGTAGCCCCGGCGGATAATATGGCTCCAGTGTTCACCACGGCTGTCAAGAGTGCCGCCGTAGTCAAATATCACACCTTTTATCGCCGCCATAATCGTTGTGTTGTAGCATCGCTGTCATGCGACGGCATATCCGTTCGTGACGGACCACCATCATGACAAGTATGAAATTGAGCACCGTCAGCTCAAAGGCGAAATAAAGCCAGGGCATCTTCACGAGCAATGCCGTGAAAAGCGCTATTGTGCGCCAATTGAACGACAGGATATTGGTATATTTCATCAGCGGCAGACTACTCTTCCGGAAATCATCACGGAATTTTTTCGGAATGTCGCCATTGGGAAAACGGCATGACAGCTCCGCTCTCAGACGCTGCATCGACTTGGCTGTAGCCTCCTGCTGAACGGTGTAGTTGGTGTATACTGTCAGAAACAGCTTCTGCCAGAACTCTTTCTTCCAGCTCATTGACGCAAGGCGCCGCTTCAGGCTGAATGCGCGCTCAAGCTCACTGCCATCCTTACCTTTGAGAAAATAAAGATGAAACTGCCGGTAGTAATCTGCCATAGCAGCCTGCTTTGCATGACACAGTCCGGTAACTGCCGCGATAAACCATATCAGCCACGGATGAGCCATAAAGAAGTCGGAAGTGACATTTTCGCGCAGACATATAGCTGCGTATATGCTCACAAACCACAGGTCGCCGCTGAGTCCATCAAGAATCCTGCCTAAGCGCGAATAGCTGTGGGTCATTCGGGCGAGCTGTCCGTCAGCGCTGTCAAAAGAGTTAGCCCACACAAGCAGCAGCATGCCGAGGATATTTACCCAGTATGTATTGAAGTACATCAGTATACCGGCTCCGACACCCAGAAATATTGAGGCGATAGTGATAGCGTTGGGAGTGACACCTAACTTCATTGCCAGGCGCGCCCACATATATCCAATAGGGCGATAGAACGCAAGGTCTATCCCCTCCTCGGTGTCAAGCGATTTCAGGCTGTTTTTGTAGGACTTGTCAGCAGTCTCAGTCATTTCAGCAAACGAAGTGCGTATGTTTTGTCACGCAAAAACTGTCCAAGTGTGGCAGGACTCTCACGATACGGGAGCTGCTGCTCAGGAGTGATGATGTCGCCTATGCTGACATGAATCTCCTTGCCTACTTTGCGAAACACTTCTGCAGGAAGCCTCAATGATCTTGCCGGCCAGCATACATGACCGAGAAAATTGCACCACCAACTGTTGCCTCCGTGAAAGAATATGGGTATCACAGGCACTTTCGCACGATATATTATCTGGAGCACAGAGTCCTGCCACTCTTTGTCTATAGGCTGACCTTTCCAGTTGGTATTGCTCATAGCGCCTGCCGGAAAAAAGCCGAGCGGCTCACCATTTGCCAGCTGACGTATGGACTGACGTATACCTATAACCGACACTGCCTTCTTGGCAGGATCTTTCTGCGCCCACGCGTCAACCGCAATGAAATTAGGTCTCATGGCCGATATCTTGTTAAGTATCATATTGACCATGACCTTGAAATTTGGACGCCGCGAGCCGATAAGATGGATGAGAGAAATGCCGTCAAGAGCGCCGTAGGGATGATTGCTAACTGTTATGAATGATCCTTCCGGCAAATGGTCTAACACTTGCTCGTTGTCCACGCGGAGTTTAATTTTGAACTCTTCAAATAGCAATCTGCGTGTAAACTCCGGTCCGGGAGTATCACAGCACTTGCTGTGAACTGCATTCACTTTGTCTACCTGAAGAATATGGAGAAGCCAGTTGACAAGCTTCTCGTGACCGTCAAGTTTCGGAATCAGTTGTCGGATATCCTCATAGTTCAGCACATCCGGTCTTATTTCATAATCTGGTGATATCAGGTCCATAGTAGTGTTTTTTCCGCCGATTGAATCGAATCATTTATATACAAGTAATTTTCCCAACAACACACCCGACTCTCCCCGAGCGAATTATTGCTCATCTGCCTCCTTACACCCGTTTTCAGATGTTTTATCTTTACGTCGGGAGGTAAGAATACGGTCGATATAGAGATCCAGGCGAGTCACTTTGAACACAAAGTGGCGCTGGAGAAGAAAATTCCAAAATAAGGAGACCATAAGGGCAACAAAGAGTCGCGATGCCAAAAAGGTGCCGTTGTTGGATATCATAAACACATTCTCCTGAAGCCATAGATTATCCTTTACAAGATAATACACCACCTGGGTGCCGTAACTGTTAAGCAGCAGCGAGCCTGCCCATACCAATGAAAATTTGAACAGAGCTATACGCCAGTTCACACTATAGGCATGGAATGTGAATCTGTAGTTTATCGCACAGTTTAGCACTCCTCCGATAAATGCTCCTATTGCCGTAGATAGAAAAGGAGTGAGATGGAGCAGAGAAAATGCAAAAAAAGCCGTGAGTGTATCAATCCAACCGCACACCTGGGACGATACGCTTGACCTCAGCAAGGTGTAAAACAATCCGTCGCTGTGAAGTATTTGCTTCTTAGCCTTCCTGAGTTTTGACTTTGCTTCTTGTCGCGCAGAATTCATTTATCTTTCTTCGAGGGTTTCAGCGGATCAATCTTGGCAAGAGCGCGGAGGTCTTTTACCATCGACACTATATATGTCAGAAACAGACCTGCCGCTATTACAGCCCCAACGCAATCATACACCGAGAACTCCTGATTACCTATTCTGAGGCTGATATCGTTGAGCGGAAGATACATATAGAGAATAAATACCAGAATGATGATGATGCGCATCTCGGTTGGTCCGAGACTTGCGTATGTGAGCTGGAATTTGCCAAGCACTATAGTGGAAAGATAGGTATATATTGAAAGGCACAGATAGCCGCCCATTATAAACAGCGATATGCTGAGATCCATAAGGGGTGCCAACCCGAGCCCTACGCAGATGAGACATGTTGTGAGTGCATCCAGAGAGTGGTCTATGAAAAAACCGTACTTGGGTCGCTGGGCATCACGCACGCGTGCCACCGTACCGTCAAGGCTATCACCCACCCAATTGATTACCAGACCTACACACGCAAGCCACAAATAGCTGACATTGCACTGCGCCATCCAACAGAATGCAGCATATATCACAGCTCCCGCTACGCCTAAATATGTGAGCATATCAGAGGTTACCCAGAGCGGCAACCTTTTGCCTGCCCAAATCAGCGCTTTTTTTTCAGCAGCGTTAAGCAAGGACGTCTGAATACGTTCTGCATTTTCATTTCCCATGATTCTTCAGATGTTTTTGTTAATAGTAGTATTAATTGGAACAAGTCCCGACACAGAGAAACCCAAGTCGCTAATACTATAATTCTTGCAAAGTTACATAAAAATTCCGGGAGACAAAGCCACTTGCCATTGAAAAACATCCCTGACATCTGTTCCACAAACCGCGAAAACACTGGTACTCACACAAAAAGCGCTCTCAGGCACTCCGAACAATCGAATGCGTCAGAGTTTCGGTAATATGTCGTAGGCAGAGCTATCTGGCAGCAGCAGCTCCGTTACACCTCTTTATTTCTGCCATGATAGCCTTGGCTATCTGCGGAGCAGCTTCAGCACGACATGGTGCAAAACTCGGCCAGTCGTTGAAATCTATTATTCTGATTTCTCCTTCAGGCGACACGATACAGTCACCTCCATAAATCCTCACATCCAAAGCATCAGCAGCTTCCTGACATATTTTTTTGAGATATGCCACATTAAACTTTATGCCGCTGACTTCACCGTTGACACTCTCCATGCCATACTTGCTGTGGTCAACCATAAATGGATAAAACCAGTAGAAAAAAGGAGTGCCTGAAATACCGTAGAATTTTATAAGGTCACCTACGAGATGGCGGTTTATCACAGCTCTCTTAATTCCTCTGAGAAAATATTCCTGGAGCACTTCCTGAGCCTCTTCGGCATGACGTACATAGCTAACATCCTCCTTGTGCATGGTATGGGAGTCGCCTCTCTTGATCCAGCAGTGCTCATAGCGCGCCCTGACTAATATATCGCGCACGGCCTCATCTGTATTCACTATCAGACTGTCGGGATAAGGAATATTGCTGCCCAAAAGAATACGTGTCATTCTTTCACGGGTACAATTTTCTATTCCATATCCTGAGTTTATCACGAGACAGCCTTCGTCCTCCTTTTGCTGGAGCTTCCGGATGGAACGATATTCACGACACATATTCACAATGATTCGCTCGCTTACAGCACCCTCGGCAAACTGATCTTCGCTATAGACATTTACCTCGCACCCGCGCTTGCGCAATTGCTCGGCCACAATATTGAGGATTGCAGTGTCGTTGCCGATATGATTGGGCGAAAAAGCTCCGGCTCTTTTTATCGCGGCTATTTTTATCTCAGCCATTTTATATTCCGGTTATGATTGGTTGTTTTTGGCAAGCATTGATTCCGCGGTTGTTATATCTGCCGCATGATCGATGTCTATAATTTTGCCCATTGGCCATGCTTTGAGTTTCAGCCCGGCCTCAACGAGCGCTCTCTGATAGTTTCTCATTCTTGAGGTGCCGTTTGCAAGACAGCGGTCAAGAACTTCAAGCGCTTTGGGACCGAGTGCATATATCCCGCCGCTGACAAATTTAGCACCCGGAGACATATTGTCTTCAAAGGCGGTTATACGCATATCGGCATCCGTCACTACATACAGCGGTTTTTCATCATCGACATAATCGGTGACAGCCATATATCCGTCTGCGTCACCATCATTTTCAAAAGCATCGATATAGCGTTTGAATTCTTCGGGTGAAAAAACCGTATCTACCGTTGTCACGCAAAATCTGCCTTCAATCCCGGCGGTAACTTCTGCGAAACTGTGCATGGAATCCGGAGTGTTTCTGACAATCACTTTCACGGGCATTTTCGATTGTGCGGCAAGTTCGCTGGCATACTCCTCAAGTTGTGTGGTCCGTGCGTTTACAATAATGCCCACACTCTCAGCTCCGACGCTTTCAAATATGTCCAGCAGCCGTTCAAGCAGGGTTCTTCCCCCCAACTTAACAAGAGGCTTCGGCGACTCAATACCTTCGGCGGCAAGGCGTGACCCCTCTCCAGCTGCTATGATTGCAAAGTTCATCAGCTTTCGTCGTTCTTGGTCAAATCGAGCACAACATTATCGCTCTTATTCTTTTCGATATACTGTTTGCGCAGAGGATTTGCATATGCTCTGTCATAGGAGACACGGCTGCGCCACACATCTATGGCGGCAAAAATTGCCTGTCTCATTGAATCGGCATCGGCAATGCCTTTTCCGGCAATGTCGTATGCTGTGCCGTGATCTGGCGATGTGCGTACAAAAGGAAGACCGGCAGTGAAATTTACGCCGCTGTTCATAGCCATTGTCTTGAACGGGGCGAGTCCCTGGTCATGGTACATGGCAAGCACTCCGTCAAATTTTGCAAACTGACCGTTGCCGAAAAAACCGTCGGCGGCGTAAGGACCAAAACAATTTATTTTCTCTGCCTGTGCCTCTGCGATTGCCGGCTCTATAATCTCTTTCTCCTCGCTGCCGAGCAGCCCCTCCTCACCGGCGTGGGGATTGAGCGACAACACAGCTATGCGCGGACGATTCACTCCAAAATCGCGTCGAAGCGAACGCTCAAATGCTTTTAATTTTCCGAGCACAGCCTCTTTGGTTATTGCCGCGGCTATTTTTGACACCGGCAAATGAGCGGTGACCAGCGCAACCCTCAGGGAGGTTGCCGGATTGCACATTATCATGAGTGCCTTGTCACCCGGTTCGCCAAGAGATGCCTCAAGATATTCCGTGTGGCCGGGAAACTGGAATGTATCACTTTGGATTGTGTGCTTGTCAATAGGAGCTGTGACGAGAACATCTATATCGCCGGCACGCAAGTCTGTCACCGCCCTTTCAAGTGCGGCAAAAGCCGCAGCTCCAGATTCGGACGAAGGAACACCGGGCTCAACCTTCACGTCCTCACCAACCACATTTATTATATTACACTGGTCTTCACGAGCCTCTGACGCCTGCGACACCTGATTTATCTGCATCGGCGAAGTTATCGCACCTTTGCGATAATATGCGGCAATTTTAGCTGAGCCATAAATCACCGGTGTGCACAATTCAAGCATGCGCTCATCTTCAAGAGCCTTGAGCATGACCTCATAGCCGACACCGTTGATGTCTCCCTGGGTAATGCCAACTTTTATCTTTTTATTTTCCATTTGGGATTACAAGTTATGATTTAAGGAGAGTAGAGCGGTAAAATTACGTATTTTTTTTGATATTGCGGCAATATTGCTCAGTAGGTCTTCTCGTTGGCGAGATTCCACAAGTTAAGATACGCTGCGCGGGTAATTTCCACTGTTTTAGAGTAATTGATACGTTCACTGTGGTCTGACGGCTGATGATAGTCGGGATGACCGTCCGTATGGTACCAAATAATCGGAATGTCTCTTTTGGCAAACGAGCCGTTATCACCTCCTCCGACCGGCCTGTCCCAAGCGCGATAATCCGGTTTGAGATTCAACCCACGCTTTGCGATATCGTCGCGCAGCCACTTCTCAAACACCGGATGAGCTTCGGTATAGAAATAAACCACATGCTCGGGAATATCCGGCTTATTGTTCCTGCCTATCATGTCGAAATTCAGATAACCTTTGATTTTAGAGGAATCGGCCCAGTTGAGCATAAAATACTCTGACCCGAGGAGTCCTTTTTCCTCGCCATCCCACAGTGCGAAAATCACAGTGCGCTCCGGTTGCACTCCGCTTGCCAAAAAAGCGCGCGCTATCTGAAGCACGGCTGCCACTCCTGAAGCATTGTCGTCAGCGCCGTTATAAATCTTGTCGCCGTCAAGCAGCGGATCCATGCCAATATGATCGTAGTGCGCGCCTATTATCACATACTCATCGGCGTTCTTACCGGTTATCTTGCCCATGATATTGCGGAGATTGAGCTTCTGATGCACTCCCTGCTTGAGCATTGCAATGCTGTCAGGATGCACCTGATAGCGGCCTTTTTTCTGGCGTTCTATTCTATATGCCTCAAAGGGCTGCTCGTACGAGCTGCCGTCCCAAGGCTCAAGGCCCAAAGCTATCAAATTGGCTTTCACGTAGTTGCCTGCTATTCTTCCTGACTTATAGCCTGCTTCTCTACCCTCGAGCTCGTCTGCGGCAAGAAATCCGATATGTGCCTCTGCGCTTTCACGATTGATTGTATTATATCCCTTATCTACAGGAGATTGCGCACAGATTACAGCCGACAGACAAAGCGCTGGTATTGCTAACAGTTTATTTTTCATGAGATTGGATATTGTATGGTTATCGCAAAGTTACAAAATAATTTTCTACTCATTGTGAAAGGCGTTGAATACAATGGATGCTTTGGACGGCCCTACAACGGATGCTATCTCATCTGCATCAGCCTCCTTGATTCTCTTGACGCTTTTAAAATTGCGCAATAGCGTGTCGCGGGTTTTCGCCCCGATTCCTGGAATAGAATCAAGAGCGGACACAACCTGACCTTTGCTGCGACGGTTGCGATGATGAGTGATTCCAAACCTATGAGCCTCGTCGCGCAGATGCTGCACAACCCGAAGCGACTCGGAATTCTTGTCGATATACAATGGCACACTATCTCCCGGAAAATATATTTCCTCAAGACGTTTTGCTATGCCGACAACTGCTATCGTGCCTCTGAGTCCCATGTCGTCAAGAGCCTCCACTGCCGCGCTCAACTGCCCCTTGCCACCATCCACGACTATAAGCTGCGGCAACTCCTGACCTTCGTTCACAAGCCTGGTATATCTGCGCGTCAGCACCTCTTTCATCGAAGCGAAATCATCGGGTCCTTCAACCGTCTTAATATTGAAGTGCCGATAATCCTTTTTGGAGGGTTTGCCATCACGAAACACAACGCAACTCGCAACCGGATTAGTGCCCTGTATATTTGAGTTGTCAAAACACTCGATATGCCTGGGAAGCTCTGTCAGCCTGAAGTCGGCCTTCATGCGCTCAAGCAGTTTATCTGTTCGCTGCTCGGGGTCCTTGCGCGCCATCTGGTTAAGCATATCAATTTTGTGCTGCCGTGCGTTTCGCTCGGACACATCGAGTAATTTCGCTTTATCACCTCGCTGCGGCACCATGAAAGTAACTCCAGGCATGTCCACATCCGGTTTCTCTGCCACGAGCACCACATCATATTCCACTTCCAGATTCTTCGCGATTTCCGCCATTGCGTAGCCCAGCAGTTGCGCACCACTCTCTTCAAGACGCCGCTTGTATTCGAGAGTCACACTCCTAACCACCGCGCCGCGCCTCACATGCATATAATTAATAAACACATCGGCTCCGCCATCGTCATCAACACCGAAGACATCCACATCGCCTATCGTCTGACTCACGATAACACTCTTGCCGCAATAGCGCTCAACAAGCTGATATTTTTCTTTCACAGCTTGCGCCTCCTCAAACCTAAGCTCAGCGCTAAGTCTGGCCATTTCTCCACGAAGATATTCAAGCAACTCGGCGAGATCTCCGTTGAGAATCTGTTTCACCGCCTCTATCTGCTTGCCGTACTCTTCTTCGCTGACTTTACCCACACAAGGGCCGGAACACCTCTTTATATGATAGTCGAGACACAGCCTTCCCTTGCCTTTCTCTATACTCCCGTGGTCGATAAAGTGTCTGCATGACCGCAATGGATACAGCTCCCGTATAAGCTCCAGAACTGTCCGTGCAGAAGAAGCATCCGTGTAAGGACCATAGTATTTGCCCCCGTTTTTCTCCTTCTTTCTGGTCATGAACACCCTCGGATACGGCTCTTTTGTCACCACTATCCAGGGATATGATTTATCATCCTTCAGGAGCACATTATAGCGCGGCTTGTACTCCTTTATCATGGAGTTCTCAAGATTCAGGGCATCCTGCTCGGTCGGCACCACGATATATTTCATATCGGCAATTGCACGAACCAGAAGATTCGTGCGTGTGCTGTCGTGGGTTCTATTGAAATATGACGACACCCTCCTCTTCAGATTCTTCGCCTTGCCGACATAAATCACCGTACCCTCGGAATCGAAGTACATATACACTCCGGGGGTAGACGGCAAGATGGCAATCTTGTCGGTCAGTTCCTGAGACTTTTTATGCTTTGCCAATGGTTTATCAGTACACGATAAGCGATTCAACCGAAGCATCGGCAGGAAGCGCTTTGCGTCCGCCGAGAGCTGCGAGTTCGATTATGAAATTCACATAAATCTTTTTGGGATTCATGCTTTTCACAAGATTGTAAGCTGCAGCCATAGTGCCGCCGGTAGCAAGCACATCGTCATGAATCACCACTATATCATCCGGAGTTATGGCATCACGGTGAATCTCTATTGTGTCTGTGCCATACTCCTTGGAATATGTTGCCTTAACCGTTTCTGCCGGAAGCTTGCCCGGCTTGCGTGCCGGTACAAATCCTGCGCCGAGCTCAAATGCAAGTATAGAACCACATATAAACCCGCGTGATTCTATGCCCACTACTTTTGTCACCCCTTTGTCGCGATACAACTGCGACAAATCCCAACCGAGGATATGTAGACAGCGAGGGTCCTTAAACGCTGTCGTAAGGTCTTTAAAAACCACTCCCTTTGACGGGAAGTCGATAACATCTCTGATTTTTGATTTAATGTACTCCATTTTATTTATTAAACTATTGATTTATTATTCGCTGCGTATGTTCCACGTGAAACAATCACCTGCCGAGAAGAACAAGCAGAATACTTATATCGCTCGGGGAAATACCGGGTATGCGCGAAGCCTGTCCGACTGTCTTGGGACGAATACGCATAAGCTTCTGACGAGCCTCAGTAGAAAGACTCTTTACCATCTCATAATCTATCAGCCCTTCAAGCCTCACATCTTCCAGACGGCTCATTTTGTCAGCCACGCTTCGCTCGCGTTCGATGTAGCCACCATACTTCATCAGTATTTCAACGGCCTCAACTATCTCCTGTCTTCGCAATAGCTCTATATTCTCCTCAATAAACGATTTCAGCGCCGGCAAATGCTCCGCCAAAACAGAGACATTCAGTTTAGGGCGCAATAGCAGGTCATAGAGTTTTACACCCTGCTTCAGCGGAGAGTCACCTATCGACGCAAGATAATCATTAATCTCATCTGGGCGAACTGTGACAGTCTTTGCATAAGCTATTATTGCATCACATTGTTTCTTCTTGTTGCTCATAAGCTCATATCTGCGTTCATCCGCAAGACCTATTGCATGACTACGCTCCGTGAGCCTCATATCCGCATTATCCTGTCTGAGAAGAATCCGGTACTCCGCGCGCGAAGTAAACATACGATATGGTTCATCCACACCCTTAGTCACCAAATCATCTATAAGCACACCAATATATGCCTCGTCTCGTGCAAGTACGAATTCCGGTTGTCCTTTCACCTTCAGAGCAGCGTTGATTCCCGCTATTATCCCCTGCCCTGCCGCCTCCTCATAGCCGGTAGTGCCGTTGACCTGTCCTGCCAAAAACAAACCTGACACAAGTTTGCTCTCGAGAGTATGATTCAACTGAGTCGGATCAAAAAAATCATATTCTATGGCATAGCCGGGGCGATAAACGCTCACATTCTCAAACGCAGGGATTGTCTGCAGAGCCTTCAGCTGCACATCGAATGGCAACGAAGAAGAAAATCCGTTAAGATAATACTCCTGAGTAAACTCTCCCTCCGGCTCGATAAAAAGCTGGTGTTCGGTCTTGTCTGCAAAAGTAACTATCTTGGTCTCTATGCTCGGGCAATATCTGGGACCAATGCTTTGGATCTGCCCGTTGTAGAGCGGGGAATCAGGCAGTCCCTTTCGAAGCTCATCATGAGTGCGCTCATTGGTATAGACTATATGACATTCGCGCTGCTTCAACTCTCTGCCAACATCAGGCAGATATGAGAATTTGTGAGAATCATTCTCAAGTTCCTGCACTGTGGTTTTGCTCCAGTCAATGCTTCGTCCGTCAATTCTCACCGGAGTGCCGGTCTTCATTCTGTCGGTACGCAGGCCAAGCTCACGGAGCTGCTCAGTCAGTCCTCTGCTTGCCGGCTCGGCAATTCTGCCTCCCTCCATCTTTACTCGCCCTATATGCATGAGCCCGTTGAGAAAGGTGCCAGCGGTAACTATTACTGTCGGTGCATAAAAGCTCACTCCCGAGCGAGTGCGCACTCCCCTGACCGCACTGCCCTCCATAAGCAACTCCACAACATCATCCTGCCACATAGACAAAGCAGGAGTGTTTTCAAGAATATGTCTCCACTCAGCGCTGAATTTCATTCGGTCGCTCTGCGCACGTGGACTCCACATGGCAGGACCCTTTGAACTGTTGAGCATTCTGAACTGTATAGCAGTCTTGTCAGTAATAATGCCGCTCATTCCTCCAAGTGCGTCAATTTCACGAACAATCTGCCCCTTTGCAATTCCACCTATCGCCGGATTACAACTCATCTGAGCAATCTTGTTCATGTCTATTGTCACCAGAAGCGTGTTCACGCCAAGAGTTGCCGCAGCATGGGCAGCCTCGCATCCGGCGTGACCGGCACCTATAACTATAGTATCGTAATCAAACCTCATCTTGTCAAGTCTTTCAAAATATCAAGAGCCGCATTTTCATTTGCCTCCATTATCTCACGCTCTCCAACACCCTTGTCATCTATGCCACACAGATGCAGCAGTCCGTGCACGATTACACGATTCAACTCTGTCTGATACTCAACGCCAAGTCCGGCGGCATTTGACTCCACTGTGTCCAGAGAAATATACATGTCACCGCTGACCATCTTTGACCTGCTATAGTCAAACGTAATTATATCGGTATAGTAGTCGTGATTGAGATATTGACGGTTCACATCGATAATCTTCTCATCGTTGCAAAAAATGTAGTTGAGCGGTCCCACTATCCTTTGATGGGCCTGTGCTACTTTCTGAAGCCATAGCTCCGTTTTCTCAAAATCAAGACGGGGCATTTCAACCCCATCCGAGTGCCAGAATATTCTATTGCTCATGTTATGTTTTTGTAACTCACAAAATTACGCAAATCATTGTAGCTGTGCAATACACCACTGCCCCCAAATTTTTCTATGAATCACTCGCAATCACACAACACCCTGTATATGTGCAACTTACGTGATTTTATCCGCCTGAGAATTGAATATTTGACAAGAACCCGATTAGTTACCTTGAAATATTTTTCTCTCGTGACCTCTTTTTTACTAAATTTGCGATGCTCCATAAAAAGATTACTATGAGCAAGATTTCCGCAACCATACTAACATTTAACGAGGAAGCAAGAATTGCCACCTGCATCGAATCTCTACGAGACATCGCTGACGAGATTATCGTTGTGGATTCCTTCTCCACCGATGCTACCGTGGAGATTTGCGAAGCCATGGGATGCAAAGTCACTCGACGCAGAATGTCTGGCTATGGAGCGCAACGACAATATGCCACTTCACTTACAACACATAATTATGTGCTATCGCTTGATGCCGACGAAGAGCTCTCCCCTGCCCTGCGACAGTCACTGATAGAACTCAAAAAAAACAGGTTCACTCATCGTGGCTATTGCTTTGCCAGGCTCAATTTTTATTGCGGCACACCTGTTCGCCACTGCGGATGGTATCCTGATATGCAATTGCGCCTTTTTGACAAGCGATATGCCAACTGGAATCTACATGATGTCGACGAGCGTGTGATCTTCCATGATAATGTCACGCCCCACAAAATAGACGGAGATATTCTACACTACCGGTGTTCCACACCTGAAGAGTATAGACACACTGAGACAAACCATGCCATGATGATGGCTAAAGACATTATAAAGACCGGCAGACACGCAGGCTTGATTTCTCCATATCTTCACGGCATAAAAAGCTTTTTTGATTGTTATATCACAAAAGGCGGCGCTCTTGACGGCAACGTCGGCAGAGCAATAAGCCTGCAGCGTTATCATTCGACTCTTCTTGCCTGGAAAGCTGTAAGAAGAATTATCAACAATAACTGACTACTCATTTCATCTCCCCTCCCCTACTACACTTTTTAAATGCCATGAGCGACAAACTGAAAATCTACTGCAAGAATATTGAAGAATATGTCGACTTTAACGGAGGAGAAAACCTTCTCGACATATACAACCGCATTGCCGACAGAATAGACTTCACACCGGTATGCGCGAGAGTAAATTTCAAAACCGAGGATTTGCGCTTTCCTCTCTTCTCACCCAAGCACGTGGAATACCTGCCACTTACAAGTGCAAGCGGTATGCGCACATATGTGCGGTCGCTCTGCATGATGCTATACAAGGCGGTAGAAGAGACTTTTCCCGGCACAACACTGCGAATAGAGCACTCCATATCAAAAGGCTATTACTGCCGCCTGTCAGAACCTGTTACAGCAGATGAGACTATCGCACAAAAACTGAAGAGCAAGATGCTTGAACTTGTGGCACGAGACATTCCCTTTGAACGCAAAGAGCGACTCACCTCCGATGTCATAAGAATATTCGAGCGTCAGGGACTTGACGACAAAGTAAAGCTCCTGCGCACTCTCCATGAGCTTTACACAACATACTATCGCCTTGAACAAACCTGCGACTGTTATTACGGTCAACTCGTACCGTCCACAGGCTATCTAAAGGTTTTCGACCTGATATATTATAAGGACGGCTTCCTGCTGATTCCGCCGGACAGCGAAAACAACACAATCCCCGCTACTCCGGTGAAACAGGAGAAAATGTTTGCAGCGTTTACCGACTACCTGCAATTTAACAAGATTGTTGGCATAAGAAATGTCGGCGAGCTTAATGAAGCTGCCGAGAAGGGCAACTCGGCAATGGTGATAAATGTATCTGAAGCTCTGCACAACAAACGCATCGCCACGATTTCCGACGAAATCACAAAAAGGTACAACGAAGGCGGAGCAAGGGTTGTGCTCATCGCAGGTCCGTCATCAAGCGGCAAAACTACATTTACAAAGCGGCTTTCAATCCAATTGATGACAAATCTGATGGAGCCGAAAATGATATCGCTTGACGATTATTTCGTTGACCGCCACCACACACCGCGAGATGAATCCGGAGAGTATGATTATGAGTCACTCTACGCACTCGACATTGAGCTTTTCAACTCACATCTGAGCGCTCTTCTCAATGGTGAGGAGGTAGAGCTCCCCTACTATAATTTCGCCACAGGAGAGCGGGAATTCCGCGGCAACCGCATACGTCTCGGCAAACGTTCGGTGCTACTCATCGAAGGTATTCACGGACTCAATCCGGAGCTCACGAAAGATATCGAGAAGCGTATGAAATATCTCATATACGTGTCTGCGCTCACAACCATCTCTATCGATGACCACAACTGGGTACCTACAACCGACAACCGATTGCTCAGACGCATTATACGTGACCATAAATACCGCGGCACATCCGCGGTATCAACTATAAACCGCGGGCGTTGGGTGCGCCGCGTTTTGTAAAGGTGGATTTTCCCTTATCAGGAAAACGCCGACTCTACCTTCAATTCTTCATTGCTTTTCGAGCTGGGAGTGCTTAAGGACAGAGGCGAGGAAATACTACGACAAGTGCCGCGTGACGTACCGGAATTCGGTGAAGCGTCACGTCTACGCAAATTTCTGAGCTATTTCGCATCAATCAGCGAGCAACATGTGCCGTCAACATCTCTGCTTCGAGAGTTTCTTGGCGGAAGCTCCTTCAGCTATTAGAAACTCTTCGCAAACTCAATCATGCTGAGGGCAGTCTCCGCTGCCTCCTCACCTTTATGACCCGCCGGACCACCTACGCGGTCAAGAGCCTGCTGTTCGCTCTCAACAGTGAGCAGACCGAATATCACCGGCACTTTACCCTTTGAGTTGAGAAGAGTTACCCCCTGCGTTACACTCTGACACACATAATCAAAGTGCGGTGTATCGCCTTTGATGACGCATCCGAGCACAATTATGGCATCGACTTCAGCCTCGTCAGCAATCTTTTTCGCCGCATAAGTCAGCTCTACAGCCCCGGGCACCTCATACACTTCTATCGAATCATCGTCAAGCCCGTGACCTTTCAGTATCTTCACGGCTCCGTCCTTGAGGCGGTCAGTAATATGACCGTTCCATTTAGCCTGCACTATCGCAACTTTGCTGTCTTTTACTTTTGAGCCTATTTCTAAGGTAAATTTGAATATGGACATGATGTTTTTAATTGTTATCTTGGAAATATCTTATGCCAGAAACCTAAAATGTCAATGCCGCCGTTGCGGGTATTAAGCAGCACTTCCACTATGCGGCGGTGAGTATCGTCGGCATTCAGTTTGGTAGCTTTGTGAAGCATGGTGTTGAGAAGATGAATACCTTTGTCTCGTGTACCCCTCACTTCCAGCAATGCCTCTCCGAGGCTCACACTAAGTTCAAGCTGCTGAAGAGAGAAGTCCTTCTCTATTTTTGTAAGATACTTGAGAGCGCGTGTAAAATACTGCACTGCTTCACGGTGACGACCCATTCGTGCAAGAGTTTCTCCTTCCTGCGCAAGCGAGTCCACCAGTTTTGCAGCGGCACCTTCCACACCCGCAGTGGCCATTTCCATATAGGCACCCGTAGCCGCCTGAAAATGAGCGAGCATATTAGCCTGCTTAACACGCGAGGTGTATGCCTGAGTTGCTGCCGCGACAGCAAGCAGATGAGCCGGACCGTAACGCTCCGGCGACGTGCGTGCGAGTCTCTCGTAAATCTTTGCTGACTTTTCAATCTCGCGCTCTGCCTGGCGATGCTCTCCCCTTACGGTATGCACTCTCGCAATATCATACAATAAAGCGGCGAGAACGCTCAGAAAAGGTTCGTCCCTACGCTTTGGTTCCTGCGCGAGAATAGTCAGACACTTGGCGGCTACCCTCATTGACTCATCAAGATTCTCAGCCTGAATGTGAAGGCCTACAAGAATCTGCATAAGCGCGGCATGAAGGTCGGCAAGAGCGCCCTCCTCCTCACCGCGCCGTGTAATGACCTCATCAAATTCTGTTATTTTCTCGATTGCTTCGGATATGCGACCGTCAATAACCATCTCACGTGCAATGCTTCGCGCAAAATCATACACTGACTCAAATGGCAATCCTGCAAACTTCTTGCGTAATTCCGCTATCGAAAATTTATTCTCGACCATAGCCTGAGCATCGGCTATTCCCGGAGTAAGTTCGAGAAATATAGGCTGAAGGCTCTCCTGGTTCATGATGATTAATTTATTTCACACGGTTTTTTCCAATCGCCCACTCAGAAGCTGCGGATACAATTGCTTTAAGTTCGCTCTCGGCCATGCAAGAAAGCCTGCCAAGGGTGACATCATTGTCACACATGGCAGCTACAGTTCCGGCGAGTGCCCCGGCATTTGCATGAAGTGTGTCGCAAATGCTGCTGCTTTCCTCAGTGATAAGCGAATCTCTGTAGAATATATCCAGTTTACGAGCCACCGCATCGATATTTATGAATGTGTCGCAATAAAAGCGTATATGCCTGGCATAACACAAAGCAACATCATCGGCATTGAATATCGTAGCAAGATCGCTGCTTCTGGTCATCACTACAGACGCCATCTCAAGATTCTCAAGAATATCCGGCATAAGCTTGGTAATGCCGTGATCCGGCGCCGGCGACAGACCCGGAACATAAATTATAAGCGCCTTGCGCTCGGCGGCATGATTAAGTAGGTCCACAACCTGAGGGCGCACACGCCGGTCAAGCGAAAAATATGTGCCGAAAACTACTATGTCGTCATTGTCAATGCGTGGCCACACCACATCAAATCTCTCTTTAGGATAGTCTCTGCTGCCAATTATAGTGTCATCCGGCTCAAAACGCAGATTAAGCGGAGTTATACCATCCGTATAGCGGTCGATAGAACGGGTTTCAACGTTGTGACGCTTAAGAAAATCCACAAGCATATCACCGGTCAAATCGCGAGCACACTCGCTCACGTATGTGACGTTATAGCCGGCATCACCAAGCATCGCGGCGGCATTAAGGAGCCTGCCGCCGGGAATAGCCTTGAGGTCGACTATATCAGTGTCTCTTTGTTGGGGAAACAGTATGTCGAGAGTACACTCTCCAATAATTATGATTTTGCGCATTGCAGTAATGTGAAACTGTATTTTCAGCAAAAATACACAAATTTAGATTCTCTCATCCTATAACTTGCGATTTTCATACTTCTCAACGCACTCTACCCAGTGGCGGTCAATAGCCGTGCCTTGGGCTGTTGCCGGGTCAAATCCTGCCATAACTGTGTGTCCGATACATTTTGTCTGACCGGTCGAACTGTTGACAATGCGCTGCTCCATCTTGAAACTGTGGGTGCTGACCGAGGTCACTGTGGTCCACACCTCAAGGCTTTCATTGAAATATGAGGGGGTGTAGAAATCGCAGCTTATATGCACAACAACTGCGTTTATGCTCTTCCAGTCCATTCCCTCAGGCAACACATCGCTGAAGTAGCTCACCTTTGCAAGATCCATGAAAGTAAGGTACACATTATTGTTGAGATGCCCGAGCATATCGATATCCGTAAATCTCATCTGCACCGGCAGGCAATGATGGAATGCATATTGCGATACCGGCACTTTCGGGTTGTCTGACGGTAAAAAGGTTCCAGCTTCCATTTATATTGACTTTAATATATCTTTCTGAAATTTAGTGTATCACTATTTCTGTAATAACATTCTTTCCCACAGCACTGTTTATAGCTTCGACTATACGCTCGCGATGAAATGACAGCTCATGCTTGAGCGGAGCCGAAGTAATGTAGACATGCAGAGTGGTCTTATCGACATAGCGGCGTGAAGTATATCTGTTCACTCCCTGCCCTACCACCTCGCTCCAGGCATAGCTCGCTCTCTGACGCGCAAGCTGGTCGGCGTTGCCGTCACGCTCAAGCACCTCCTCGATTATTTCCGCTACGCTTTTAGGGTCTCTGCGTTTCATATCCTGCTGTCCTCACTGAATTTCCCGTTATCCACGCTCCACATGCGGTATTCTCCTGCAGTGCGAGCCATAATCTCGTCAAGATGCGTCCGGTTGGTGTCTGTAATGAATATCTGTCCGAAATCATCGCCGGTAACCATGTTCATGATGCGCTCCACACGGCTTGAATCAAGCTTGTCAAATATATCGTCAAGCAGAAGCAGCGGACGCATACCGGAGGCGCGGTGAAGAAATTCGTATTGGGCAAACCGCAGGGCCGTGGTGAATGTCTTGCACTGCCCCTGCGAGGCTGTGCGTTTCATAGGCATACCGTTGAGAGTCATCTCTATATCATCGCGGTGAGGACCCACCGAAGTGTGTCGCAGCGCAGCGTCGCGCAGCCGGTTCGCTTCTAAGAGCGAAGTCAGAGTGCCGTCATCGCTTGTGTCGAGGAAGCTGCGATATGTCAGATGCACATCCTCGCCGCTCCCTCCGGCTATCGCCGCATAGTATCTTTCAAACAGTGTCTGGAGTTCATCGACCCATTTTATGCGCGCTTCATGCAGATAAGAGGCAGTGAAGTCCATCTGCATCTCTATCGCCTCGTAGAGCGCCCGGTCTGTCACGCCGTCGCGCAGCAGGCGGTTGCGCTGTTCAAGAGCTGTGGAGTAGCGGATAAGAGCATCGAGATAGCGTCTGTCGCCCTGCGAAATCACCATATCCATCCAACGTCTCCGCTCTTCCGACACCCCTTTTATCAGGTCAATGTCTGCCGGAGTCACCAGCACAAGGGGAAAAAGACCTATATGCTCGCTGAGGCGGCTATACTCCTTCCCTCCCCTTTTCAGACTCTTGCGCTTGCCGCGTGTCAGACCGAGAGTGAGCTCTTCGGGAGTATCTTTTCTTACATAGCAACCGCGGGCAATTGCGAAATCCTCGCCGCTTTTCAGCAGCATCTGGTCCGTAACGCCCGTAAAACTCTTGCAGAAACTCAAAAAATACACCGCATCGAGCATATTGCTCTTGCCCATGCCGTTATTGCCGAGCAGACAGTTTATTTTGGGGGAGAACTCAAGGTCTGCCTCCCCTATATTCTTGAAATTAGTAAGTGTGAGCCTATCAAGACGCATAGCTCTCTCCTCTACTTTCTTTTAAGAAATATCTGAGTGGGGAAATGGTCGCTGTAGCCTTTGAGGAAGCGGCCGCCGGCAAATGTGCGGTGAGGATAGCCGGTGTACGGAGCCTGTTTCTGCTTCAGAAAATCGAGGTCGCAGATTTCCGCCCCTACAAAAGTAAGGGTCGAACCGTTGTCAGGCAGCAGGCTGCCGCTCACTATTATCTGGTCAAAGAGATTCCACTTGCCGCGATATGTCAGGGTGCCCCTGCCGCTGTCAAGAATGCTCCACCAGGGATTAAAAAATCCTGTGGGAGGCACATCGTATGCGTCACGCCTTGCGCCAAGAACGCTTGCACACGATTCATCCTGCGGGTCATCGTTAAGGTCACCCATTATTATTATCGGTCGAAGAGGCGACACGCTGCGGATACTGTCGGCAATAGTCTTTGACAACTCGGCGGCAGCAACACGCATCGGTTCAGACAACTCCTGTCCTCCGAGGCGCGAAGGCCAGTGATTGACAATCACGCTTATAGTATCAACGCCCAAAACTCCCGACACACAAAGCTGATCGCGAGTCCTGAAATCAGGATTGTCGTCGATGCACAGACGGTGGGCTTCGGCACCTGTCACGGTGAACTTGCACGGGTCATACAGCAGCGCCACATCTATGCCGCGCGGATCCGGGCTGTCGCGATGCACATATTTCAGTCCGCGGCGCGCGAGCGGAGCCGCCGAAACAAGGTCCTTGACAACCGACTCATTCTCAACCTCGGCGATGCCTATCACAGCCGGTCCGTCGGGAGTGCTGTCAGTCACAAGTCCTGCAATCGCATTAGACAGATTGTTGATTTTGAGAGTGTACTTGCGGCTATCCCACTTCCTTGCGCCCTGAGGCGAGAACTCCAGGTCATATCGCCCGTTGGAATTGATAGTGTCAAACAGATTCTCAAGATTATAGAAAGCCACGCCGAACACCTTAGACGAATCGCCCTTGCAGCACAACTTTCCGTCAGCCTTAGCGCCGCACGCCGCAGCCGCCAATATCATAGCCAAAAATATGATTCTCTTCATTTGCACAAGACTTTACTCAATTTTAAGCGTAAAATTAACCAATCTCCGCCAATCCCCCAAAAAAAGCTGCACCTCCCCTACTAATACTCTGATGAAGATAGATAATGCAATCATTCTCCCGAAATAGAAGTAGCCGAATTTTCAGTACCGCCTGTTGCTCACTCAGAATTAATAACTAAATTTGCGCTATTGGCAAATTAGAAGGCAATGTACAATATAACTTCCGATAATGGGACTTATCGAAACAGAAACCTGTTAGTTGTTCTTGGTTGACGATGACTTTGACCATGGTGTCTTTTTCTTCGGTGCGGCTTTCGGCAATCATAAGGGTGAGGGCAACGAGGGTGTTGTCGGCGATGTGCTTGGTACCGTCCTTCTTATAAACCGAATGCATAACGCTGTTTATTTTCAGTATATTACATCCTTAGAGGGTAGATGTAGCTATAGCAAAGCCAAACGATGCAATAGCAAAAATAATTGTCGAATGTCAATTAAGTTAAGTATATTTGCACTCGTATGCAAAAATGAGATATTTAACAATGTCTACCGATTATTCCTATCTGTCACTTAAAATATGCGTGGCTGACGGCAATTCTGAAATGACCGTGCGCTCCATTGCCGGTCAATATAGTTTCAATAATCAGCCTCGCAATCCTGAAAATCTGTTTGTTAACGCCAACGAGATTTACACCTTTACCTCTTCGGAGGGCTTCAATGTCGTAACTCTCTGGAAGTATTCGGAGGAAGAGCCTACTGTAAGTGCCGCGCTCGCTATTCGCTGCGGATTCAAGGCTAAGCCGCAACAAGTTATCCGTCTGCTTCGCGAGTGTATCACATTGCCGGGACTTGACGCCGAGGAGCTTTACAGTGTCTTTGGATTTCCACCACAGGCTCAGACAGTGCCGACACCAGCGCCGCGCAAAGCGACTGTGCCGGTTGCATTGCGTACATTCACTTCTACATCTGCTCTTGCCGACATTGTGTCATCGCGATTGAGCGGTCACGACTGCAATGTAAAGGAACTTATCGCTGTTGACGCTACTACCGTTCCGGCTGTCGATGAGAAAGAATTGCCGCGTCTGCGCAACAATCCAGTGCCGGACTTCGAAATCGAGACACCTGTTGCGCCAATTGTCACTCCACCTACAGACAGCGCTCCCGCAGCAAATGTGTGGGAAGATGAGGAAGAGGAGTATGTGGCACGTCCAAAGCGAAAAAAGCGCCACAACGGACCGATATTTATAGTACTCGCACTGGTGGCTCTCGCTGCGGGATGGGCTATTGTACACTATCTGCCGGCACTCCTGCCCGAATCCACACATTACGACAATATCGAGAGTACAGATGTTACCGAGCTAGCGCTTATGGAACAGGGGACCACACAGCAACAGCCTATTGCACCTACAGATTCTACAGATACCGTCAGCATAGTTAACCCCGACACTGTTTCTGCAGCTACCGCACCGGCACCTGAACAGGGGTTGGATAAACCGGACGTAGTGACTGACAACAATGCATCAGCAGAGAAAGCCGACATCGAATATCTCAATTCCAACAGGGTATGGAAACGGTCCGAACTCAAAAGCGACAAATACCGCAAGTTCTTTGATTCATTCTCAACCGGTACAATCACCGACATAGTAGATTCTGAATACTTCGCCACCGAAGGTATTGCCAAGAATAGAAACGCGATAAAAGTAGCTGATTTACTTTGGAAAGCAAAGGGAACCGACACACAGAGGTCTAACATGAGGGTGCTTTCCAAACTCAAAGGAAAGGATGAAATCGATATGCATAAACTATCGCAAACAGTTGCCAAATATCAGTCACCCAAACCAAACAAATCACCAAGACCCAAACGCTGAAGATAATCATGAGCGAAAAACTCACATCATATCCGGTAAAACGCTTTGACGGACCGACAAAGCGCTATGTACGCACCCTGAAGTTGCGCGATAATGCCGACCTTATTGCCGAATACCGCAAACGTCACGCCCAAGGCAACATCTGGCCCGAAATTATTGAAGGACTCAAGGATGTGGGAGTGCTTGAAATGGAAATATATATCAACGGCACCACGCTTACCATGATTGTCGAGACCCCAGCCGATTTTGACTGGGACGCTTCCATGAGCCGTCTCGCCACTCTTCCGCGACAGCAGGAATGGGAAGATTTCATGTCAGTGTTCCAGCAGGCCGAGCCGGGTGCCACATCCGCTGAAAAGTGGATGCCTATGGAGCGAATGTTTTATTTCTACGACTGATATGCGAGTAGTTATTCAGAGAGTAACAGGAGCGTGTCTGAGAATAGACGGCGCTGTCCATTCCTCGATTAAAGCAGGAATGATGGTGCTCGTGGGGGTAGAGACCGGCGACACTGAGGCTGATGCACAATGGCTTGCCGCAAAAACTGCAGCCCTGCGTATTTTTTCGGACGAAGCGGGAGTGATGAACCGCGACATAAATGCCGCCGGCGGTGAAATAATGGCAGTGAGTCAGTTTACTCTCACTGCATCGACCCGCAAGGGCAATCGTCCAAGCTACATTCGCGCAGCGGCTGGGCCTGTTGCCGAGCCAATATATGAATTATATTGCGCCGAACTTGAAAAGCTCACGGCAAAGCCGATTGCGCGCGGAGTGTTTGGAGCCGATATGCAGATAGAGCTCGTGAATGACGGCCCTGTTACAATAATAATTGACTCAAGACTCAAAGAATGACTGACTCCCCTACTATCCAGCAGCTTCAGTCCATTGTAGACGAATGGATTACCACAGTGGGAGTAAGATACTTCTCGCCACTGACAAATATGGCTGTTCTCACCGAAGAAACCGGCGAGGTGGCCAGAGTAATGGCACGCCTTTATGGAGATCAGTCGGCAAAACCCGGCGACAACCTTAATCTTGCCGACGAGCTGGCCGATGTGCTGTGGACAGTGGCGGCAATAGCTAACCAGACTGGCGTCAATCTCACCGAAGCGTTAGCGAACAATCTGGCTAAGAAAAATGTCAGAGACATAGAGCGCCACAAAAACAATCCCAAACTAAGCGAGCGTTTGAATTTAACACGAAATTAATTCTTCATATAGTATGAGTACATTCTTTCAGTCCTCACGAAGGTTCTTTCCGGTAAATTTCGCCGGATTTCATCGCTCACGATGCCCGCATCGCTCCCTCTTCAACCTGCAAAATTTCCTCGAAAACTCCTCTTCGTGTAAACTGAAGTTAAACCCAAACACTCTCTAAACGAAAAACAATAAAATACTATACGATATGTCAGACAAATATCACGACACTGTTGCAAAAAGCAATGTTACCACCGATGATGCCGCCGTTGCAGCTGCGGTAAAAAAAATCCTTGCGGATAATCTCGAAGCCGCACGCACCCCCGAAAACCTGAAATTCCTGTTCAACTGCATAGATCTCACCACTCTCAAATCCACCGACTCCCCTTCAAGCGTGGCAAAATTTACCGAACGGGTAAATGATTTTGAAAATGAGCATGGCGATCTGCCTAATGTAGCTGCTATCTGCGTCTATCCCAATTTCACACAGGTAGTAAGGACTGTGCTTGAGGTAAGCGAGGTGGAAATTGCCGCAGTGTCAGGAGGTTTCCCATCATCCCAGACTTTTCCTGAAGTAAAGATAGCCGAAACTGCTCTTGCTGTAGAGGGAGGAGCTGACGAAATAGATGTAGTGCTCAACCTCGGCAATTTCTTTGATGATGACTGGGAAGAGGTGTGCGATGAACTTGAGGAAATCAAACATTCATGCCGCGAAGCACGCCTGAAAGTCATTTTGGAAACAGGAGCCCTTAAAACGGCTAAGAATATCCGCGATGCTGCAATACTCGCAATGTATTCCGGCGCTGATTTCATAAAGACATCCACAGGCAAGGAATATCCGGGTGCAAGCCTCGAAGCCGCATATATCATGGCCCAGTGTATCAAGGAATACCATGCCGCTACAGGAACAAAAGTAGGATTCAAGGCTGCCGGAGGCATCACCACACCCGACGAAGCACTCGCATATTATTGTATAGTCAAGAGTGTGCTCGGCGAAGAATGGCTTACAAACGAATATTTCCGTATAGGCGCCAGCCGTCTTGCCAACAATCTGCTAAGTGAAATACTCGGCACCGAAACAAAATTTTTCTGATGGAGAACAACGAAAACACTAAATACTGGGCTATAATCAATGGAGTGCGGCTAGGCCCCATGAGTCTTGACGAACTTGTGCGCCTTGCTCCTGAAAATGCAACTCCGGTGTGGCGTCAAGGACTCCCCGACTGGTGTGCCGCATCATCGCTGCCAGAGCTTGCCGGATGTATAACCACCGCTGTGCCTCCGATACCGTCGGTGCCACAGCCGCCTGTCACGCCACCGGATTATCAGCCACACATACCCCAAGTATCAGCCGCCCCGATGCCTGTCATACCAAATCCGGACAATATGCAGCCAATGCCGCCGACATATCTGGCATGGAGCATAATTACCATGCTTCTCTGCTGTCTGGTTCCCGGAATTGTGGCCCTGGTTTACTCCACAAAAGTAAGTTCACGCTTTAATATCGGTGACATAGAGGGAGCGCGCAAAGCATCTGAAAATGCTGCAATCTGGATTATAGTCACGGTAGTGTGCGGTCTGATTGCCATACCCTTTCAGTTTGTACTCGCTCTTATATGAGCCTGACGGTCAAATATGCTCTCTATGCGGCAATTGCAGCGGTGTTACTTACCGCTGTAGTGCTGTATGCCACATTTGATCCTGCAACAAATCCATTTCCGCGCTGTATCTTCCTGCAACTTACGGGGTGGAAATGTCCCGGTTGCGGCTCGCAGCGCGCGCTCCATGCACTGCTGCATCTGGATATAGCGAAAGCATGGCGCTACAATGCCATGCTTGTTGCTGCCATACCTATAGTGAGTGTTATGTTTATGAGTCAAGCTGCTAAAGGTAAAATGCCACGCCTTTATAATTCACTCAACGGCAGAGTTGCTATCTGGACCTCTTTTGCATTGCTTACAGGATGGTGGATACTTAGAAATATATTTGACTGGTGACTGTTGTAAACATACGCAATATGGTGTGCCGTCACTGTGTGGCGGCAGTAACCTCCATTCTCGAGCGGCTTAATATACCATTCGAGTCCGTTGAAATCGGAAGCGCAATGATAGACGAAACAGCTCTTGATGCAGAGACTATAGAAAAATTAGACAAAGAGCTCGCAAAAGAGGGATTTGAACGTGTTGTCGACAACGACAGCATGATTGTCGAGAAAATCAAGCATGCCGTGCTTCATCACGTGCGGAACGAAGAGGAATGTCATCTCAATCTGTCGGCTTGTGTCGAGGAGAGAGTGGGAATTCCATACGATACTCTAAGCCGCATTTTTTCGCAAAAAGAGGGCAGAACCATAGAAAAATATCATATTGCTCAAAAAATAGAGAGAGTGAAAGAACTTCTTGGCTACGGACAGATGAATCTCGCCGAGATAGCCGACAGGACAGGATATTCAAGCGCATCGCATCTCTCGCGCCAGTTCAAGCAGGTCACAGGCATGACACCATCTGAATATATCAGACTCACTCCAAACCGCAAGCCACTCAATGAGGTGTGACGGAATTATGCAATTTTTAGCCGAAAAGGTGTAACGCGAAAGCTATATATCCATCGTAATTTTGCATCATAAAAATGCACTATTATGAATTTCACCCATTTCATCAACTCTTTATGGGCGATTATCTGCGAAATGTCGCCCTATATATTGCTTGGCTTTATAATAGCCGGTGCTCTCCATGTATTTGTTGCCCGGCGTACCATGAGCCGTCACCTGAGCGGCAAAGGTATCCGTCCGGTGATTAAGGCCGCACTATTTGGAATTCCCCTCCCCTTGTGTTCCTGCGGTGTTTTGCCTACTGCAATATCTCTCCGACGTCAGGGAGCGAGCAAAGGAGCCGCAACATCTTTTCTTATAGCCACTCCGCAGACCGGAGTAGACTCTATTGCTGCAACCTGGTCTCTTCTTGGACTGCCTTTTGCAATCATACGCCCGATTGCGGCACTTGTCGGAGCTATTGCCGGAGGAGCTGCGGTCAGTAAATGGGGCGGTGAAAATACCGAAGATATATTAAACTGCAACATTAATACAGAAGCAGAAGAGAAGAAATCGTTTGGAAGACGCATTCTGGATGCACTTCGGTATGGTCTTATAGATATGGTAGCAAGCGTCGGTCCCTGGCTGGTTACAGGACTTCTTATAGCAGCACTCATAACAGTTTTTGTTCCGGACACACTGTTTACCGGACTCAGTCAGTATCCTCTGCTGGCAATGCTTGCCGTGGTAGCTGTAGCAGTGCCGATGTATGTATGCGCAACCGGTTCCATACCCATTGCTCTGTCACTTATGATGAAAGGTCTTTCGCCAGGCATAGCATTTGTGCTCCTTATGGCGGGACCGGCTGCAAACTTCGCCTCATTGATGATTCTCGGACGCACCCAAGGCTGGCGCGCTACTGCAATATATGTTGTATCGGTAGTTGTCACAGCCATACTATTCGGTCTGATGATTGACAATTTCATGCCTTCATCGTGGTTTATACCCAATTCAACAGCCGTAGTCTCCGACGCTTGTCATGCTACCATAGGCTGGTTTCCGACATTATGCAGCATATTGCTTGCCTGTCTGTTACTTTACACATTTATAACCGGAAAAAAACATCACAACCATATTCATTCAACTGAAATGACAAGAGAATATAAAATCAAAGGAATGGCTTGCGCACACTGCAAGGCCAATGTAGAAAAGAGCCTCTCACACGTAGAAGGTGTTGAGGAAGTCACAGTAGACCTTGCAAAAGGCACCGCTACTGTCAGCGGCAATGCGAGCGATTCGTCAATTATAGACGCAATCAAGGTTGCCGGTTACGAATATGTACCTTGAAGCAAACTATTAATATTCACTGAAAAGAGTCGGTTTTATCACAATTCCGACTCTTAATTGTGAATGATACTCCTTATAAGCAAGAAGCCCCTCGCCATAACCATTGTAAAACTGCATGAACAGATACTGGTTATCGCGTTGAAATATTCTGTAATTCAGCTCTACGACAGTATTATAGTTAAGCTCCCAACCCCTGCGCTTGGTAAGAATCACAGAAGCTCCGAATCGTTTGTTCGGGCTTGAAAATGATATTCCCGCCTGATATATACCGCAATAGTCAAGTATATCCTGATTGAACACACCATCGACAATAGGAATCCAGGCTTTGCCGTGGACTATGAAATTGGGGTCAATCATTATGCTTCCGCCGAATGAAATTTTGTTCCATGATCGCGAAGCTGTGCCGTCACGTCCATTACTCTCATGCTCGAGAAGAAGCAACAATTTGCCTATAAACCTGTTTTTCACAAACAAAGGCTTTGCCAGCCCTATGCCCGGATTGAAGTTTAGGTCAGTCATAGGCATTGACCTTTCAAGAACATTCCAGAAGCACTTTTGGGTATAGAACAGGAAGAGATATGAATTCCACGGGAGAACAGACTTAGTCAACCTCTGCGCTATCGAAACCTGAAATTTTATGTTGGTGTTCTGCTTTGTCGGCCGCTGACCCACTGAGGTTCCGAAAATAAAGTAATTATCCTTGTACAGTCCAAAATACGGGCCATTGTCCATAGCCCGCCTGATGCTGTCGCTATTGACCTTGCCTTCTGAAACAGTCACTATCTGTGCATCTGCATCAATAACAGCCACAACTGCAGCTATTACTGAAAGCAGTACCTTCATAAAGTGATTGCGCATAAGTGATGACATCAGATGTTTTTCGCGAGTTATCAATATGTTTTTTGCAAAGGTACATTAATTTTTCAACGTGTATATGAATAATTCTCGGGGAAATTGTGAATAAGTTCCATAATAATGGTATCGCTGTACGACAGTCTCTATCTATTTTTGCGTAATTTTGTAACCACTTAAAGATTACTCTTTATGAAAACCATCAGAAATGAAGAATTCGGGGGAGAACGTCCCTTATTCGCTTCTCATTACCTTAATCTTGAAAATGTCACGATTCATGCCGGTGAGTCAGCATTAAAGGAATGTAGTGACATAATCGCTACAAACTGCCGGTTTGAAGGCAAATATCCTTTCTGGCATGTCGACCGCTTTGTAGTAAAGCACTGCATTTTCACTCCCGGTGCCAGAGCAGCCTTGTGGTATTCCAATGACCTTGAAATGAGCGACACACTTGTGGAAGCTCCCAAAATGTTCAGGGAAATGACAGGCATAAAACTTCGTAACGTAACTATTCCGGACGCACAGGAAACACTATGGCATTGCCGGTCGATTGACTGTGAGGATGTTGAAGTAAAAAATGCCGATTACCTCTTCATGCATTGTACCGACATAAAAATAAACAGATGGAAGCAGCAGGGCAACTATTCCTTCCAGTATTGCCGCAATGTTGAGATAAGCAATGCGGTGATTGACTCAAAGGATGCTTTCTGGAATACCGAGAACGTAACAGTGACTGATTCGAAACTCACAGGCGAATATCTCGGATGGCACTCATGCAATCTGAAACTTGTCCGGTGTCACATATCCGGCACTCAGCCTTTATGCTATGCCAAGGGGCTTATACTTGAAGACTGCACATTCGACCCCGACTGCGACCTCGCTTTTGAGGAAAGCGAGCTTAATGCCACAGTCAACAGCGTCATCACAAGCGTCAAGAATCCCACTTCCGGTATAATAAGAGCCAAAGGCTACGGTGATATAATACTTGATGTGAATATAAAGCAGCCTGCTGACTGTATTATCGAGACTATATGAGCGAATTTGACATATATATCGACCGTTGCAAAAGTGGAAGTTACAAATGGGATTCATGCACTGACTCCGAAGTACTGCCGCTATGGGTAGCAGATATGGATTTCAAAACAGCTCCCGTTGTAATAGACGCTATGCGTCAGAGAGTAGACCACGGTGTTTTCGGATATACTCTCATTGACGACACATATTACGATGCATTAATAAACTGGTTTGAAAACCGTCACGGATATCATATAGATAGAGGACAAGTCATTTACACCTCCGGAGTGGTTCCAGCCATTTCAGCTATAATCAAGGCTCTTGCTCCTGCCGGAAGTACAGTAGTTGTACAGACCCCGGTTTACAATTGCTTTTTCTCTTCTATCCGCAACAATGGATGCACTATTGCAGAATCTCCGCTAAAAAGAGTGGAGATTGACAGCCATTCGTTCACATATACTATGGATTTTGATTCCTTGGAGAGAATTTGCTCTGAAGATTCAACCAAACTAATGCTGCTCTGCAATCCTCACAATCCCGCTGGCAAATGCTGGAGCAGGGAAGAGCTGCAAAGAGTTGCCGAGATATGCAATACTAACGGAGTTACAGTAGTGAGCGACGAGATACATTGCGAACTCACCATGCCCGGACACACATACACACCATACGGCACCTTAGATCCAAAAGCTGTTGTGTGTGTTTCGCCTTCAAAGGCTTTCAATACTGCCGGACTTCAGATTGCTAATATAATATGTCCTGACGAAGCTGTCAGAAAAGCTGTTGACAGAGCCATTAATATCAATGAGGTATGCGATGTCAATCCTTTCGGACCTGTAGCCCTTATCGCATCATACAGCCAAAAGGGAGCCGAATGGCTTGAGAAACTTAAAGAATATCTGCATGAAAACTGGCTTTATGCTAAGGATGTTCTCAGCCGTAGGCTGCCTGACTGTCCTGTAGCCGAACTTGAAGCAACTTATCTGCTTTGGATGGATGTAAGCGTATTTGGCATAAACTCCACAGATATGGAGGATGAGTTGCTGCAAAAAGCAAAAGTATGGCTCAATTGCGGAGATATGTACGGTAAGGACGGATATATGCGCATCAACCTGGCTTGTCAGCGCGAAACCCTTGTAACGGCACTTGACCGCGTATGCTCGTATCTTGAAAAAAAGCCCCGCAGATGATTGAACTGATACAGTCCGGCAAACCGCTGTCTTTAAGACAAAAAATAGCCCTTACGGCAAAACTGTCGTGGCCTGCAATCATGGCACAGCTATCAAGTATACTCATGCAGTATATCGATGCGGCTATGGTTGGCAGACTCGGAGCGGACGACAGTGCTTCAGTCGGACTTGTATCAACAAGCCTATGGCTTTTCTGGGGTATTTGCTCCGCAGCAACAGTAGGTTTTTCCGTGCAGATAGCTCATAGAGTGGGAGCGGGAGATTATAAAACTGCAAGATCAGTGCTTCGTCAGGCAATTCCTTCGGCGTTTTGCTTCGGACTGTTTATGGCTATTATAGGTGTAGCAATTTCACCATTCTTACCCCTGTGGCTTGGCGGAGAAGGATATGTAGCCGAGCAATCTACTGTATATTTCATGATATTTGTGGCGGCTCTACCCCTTCTTACCATGAACTATCTCGGATGTGCATCTCTGAGAGCATCAGGCAATATGAAAATTCCCGGAGGAATGAATATACTCATGTGTGTTCTTGACGTTATTTTCAATTTCCTTCTTATTTTTCCATCTCATACCTTTGATGTTTTTGGATTCGTTATAACTATTCCGGGCGCCAATCTCGGAGTGCTCGGCGCCGCTGTGGGCACTGTAGCCGCCGAAACTGTATGTGCTTCACTCGTTATGTTATATCTCTGCAGGTATGAAAAAGGCTTGGCTATATGGGGCAAACTGTGTGAAGACGTCAAGTCTGTTTCATCCAGAATGTTTCGGCCTACACGCAAAGTGCTGTCTAATGCACTTAAAGTATCGGCTCCGATGACTCTCGAACACGCTGTAATATGCGGCGCCCAGATTATGGTTACGGTAATAGTAGCTCCATTGGGCGTGATGGCTATAGCTGCAAACTCTTTTGCCGTAACAGCCGAGGCCCTGTGCTACATGCCCGGCTATGGTATAGCCGATGCTGCTACTACACTTACCGGTCAGAGTTACGGTGCAGGACGTAAGGACCTTGCAAAAAGTTTCGGATACATTACTGTGGTGAGCGGTATGATTATAATGACTCTTATGGGAGTGATAATGTGGATTTTCGCGCCAGCAGTCATGCAGCTGTTCACTCCGATAGAACAGATAGCCGAGTTGGGAATCCATTCGCTCCGCATCGAAGCATGGGCTGAACCTATGTTCGCAGCCTCGATAGTTGCCTACGGGGTAATGATAGGAGTAGGTGACACCATAGTTCCTGCAATTATGAATTTCGGAAGCATCTGGCTCGTAAGACTACCCCTTGCCGCTATTCTTGCCCCGACTATGGGACTTGCGGGAGTATGGACAGCAATGTGTATAGAACTTTGCTTCAGAGGATTCATATTTTTATGGCGCCTCATAAAAGGCTCATGGCTCAAACATGGTCTTGACACCTCGTCACTTAGCAATATAGCTGATTCTCAAACTAATCCTGATGTATAACTATATACAATGTACCTAATATGGAAATAATTAATTTTGACGATACTCAGTCTGTTGTCAGCCAATATATGGCAGAACTACGCGATGTTACAGTGCAGCGCGACATGATGAGATTTCGCCGCAATCTTGAGAGAATAGGTGAAATCATGGCATACGAAATAAGCAAAACTCTTCATTATGCCAAGAAAGATATATCTACTCCACTCGGAATCTCGCATTGCGATGTAATTGACACGCGTGTTGTTCTCGCTACTATATTTCGGGCTGGAGTGCCTTTCCATCAAGGCTTCCTCTCATTTTTTGACAACGCTGAAAATGCTTTCGTTTCAGCCTACAGAAAATATAAGGAAAAAGAAAACTTCGATGTATTCATCGAGTATCTTGCATCCCCGCGTCTCGATGGTAAAACCCTTGTAATCGCAGACCCTATGCTTGCTACCGGCGCATCCATGGAGCTGAGCTATCGCGCTCTTCTCACTAAAGGAGAGCCCGCCCACATTCATGTAGCTTCTGTTATAGCCTCAAAAGTGGCGATAGACTATATTAAATCCACATTCCCATCCGATAAGACTACTATATGGGTCGGAGCCATTGATAATGAGATAAACAGCCACTCATACATAGTGCCCGGTCTTGGTGATGCCGGTGACCTTGCATACGGAATAAAAGAGTAATGTTTATAACAGTGTTGAAAACCCTTCAAAACTACCTTACAAAAATCCATAACTTTATTTGCATTTCATATATGACAGGCTATATAGCCACCTGCAACCATCCTCAAAATAAGTTGGCAATCTTTTATAAAAGGGTTGCCAACCTGTTTTTAGAGGGTTATTAAATTGTAATGCCAACTAAAGTTACTAACTTTGCAGTTTATAAACAATATGTGGATAACTTACATAAGTGCATTGATTGTCATGGTGTTGCAATGTTGATAAAGTTTAAACAACGGATTATCACACATCAACAACTTAATATGCAAGCTTTACAACCAAAAGTTATGACAGATATCTACATAGCTTATTATTCTTCTTGAAAATTAATTTTTTAAGACTTTAAAATTTTAAATAATAATATATGGCTGTTGAAACCTCATCCATAGCCTCGCTCAAGGAGGAGATAGACGCCCTGAAGAAAAACAGGGGTGCTGTCATCATGGCTCATTACTATACTCGGCCGGAAATTCAGGATATAGCCGATTATATTGGAGATTCACTGGCACTCGCAAGGATTGCCGCCACTCTCAAAGAGGATGTGATAGTGATGTGCGGAGTTCATTTTATGGCTGAGACAGCTAAAATTCTTTGCCCGGACAAGATTGTCCTCGAACCGGATCCGCAGGCTGGTTGCTCGCTTGCCGACAGTTGTCCTGCAGAAGAATTCACAGCGTTTATAAAAGAGCATCCGGGTCACACCGTTATAAGCTATGTCAATACTTCGGCTGCTGTAAAGGCTCATACTGATGTAGTTGTCACTTCAGGCAATGCGCGTGAGATAGTTGAAAGCTTTCCTGCTGACGAAAAAATTATATTTGGTCCCGACCGTAATCTCGGCAACTATATAAACAGTATCACAGGACGCAGCATGGTGCTTTGGGACGGTGCCTGCCATGTGCATGAAAAATTCTCTGTTGAGAGGACAGCTGAACTTAAAAAGCAATATCCTCATGCAAAGGTACTTGTTCATCCCGAATGTACCGCTCCTCTGCGTATTCTCGGCGACTGTGTGGGCTCCACAGCTGTTTTGCTAAAATATGCTATTGAAAGCGATGCGGATACGTTCATAGTAGCTACTGAGAGCGGTATTTTGCATCAGATGCAGGAAAAATGTTCCTCAAAGAAGTTTATTCCCGCTCCTCCGGCTGACTCCACATGTGCCTGCAACGAATGTGCCTACATGAAGCTCAACACTCTTGAAAAACTTCGCGAATGCCTGGCTAATCTTGCTCCGAGGGTGGAGGTAGCAGCCGAGACTGCAGCAAAAGCGCGCAAACCTATCGAGAGAATGCTCGAACTTTCCGAAAAACTGAATAAATAAATCATCTATTATATATGGAATACAATCATAAAAATATCGAAGCCAAGTGGCAGAAATATTGGAAAGAAAACAAGACATACAAAACGGAGACAAAACCGGGCACCAAGAAATTCTATGTGCTTGATATGTTCCCTTATCCTTCCGGAGCGGGACTCCATGTTGGTCATCCGTTAGGCTATATAGCATCCGACATATATTCACGCTATAAGCGTCTTCAGGGATTCAATGTGCTTCATCCGATGGGATATGACGCATACGGACTCCCTGCCGAGCAATATGCCATCCAGACAGGTCAGCATCCCGAAATAACTACAAAAGTAAATATTGACCGCTACCGCAGTCAGCTCGACAAGATTGGTTTCTGCTACGACTGGGACCGTGAGGTGCGCACCTGCAATCCCGACTATTACAAATGGACTCAGTGGGCATTCATTCAGATGTTCAATTCATATTACGACACCAAAGAATGTAAAGCAAAGCCTATATCCGACCTTGAGAGCCACTTTGCAGCCAAAGGAAGTGAAGGCATATATGCTGCTTGCTCAAAGGATTTGACATTTACCGCTGCCGAATGGAAGGCTATGGATGAAAAGCAGAAGAGTGACACTCTTATGAACTACCGCATAGCTTATCTCGGCAACACTATGGTTAACTGGTGTCCCAAACTCGGCACAGTGCTTGCCAATGACGAGGTGAGCGAGGGTGTGTCTATTCGCGGAGGTTATCCGGTAGAGCAGAAACTCATGTATCAGTGGTGTCTGAGAGTATCTGCATACGCCCAGCGTCTTCTTGACGGACTGGACACTGTTGACTGGACAGATTCTCTTAAAGAGACACAGCGCAACTGGATAGGACGCTCAGAGGGTGCGGAAATGATATTCAAGATGGCTGACAGCGATGTTGAGCTTGAGATATTCACTACCCGCGCCGATACTGTGTTTGGAGTAACATTCATGGTGCTCGCTCCGGAGAGCGCATACGTGGATATGATAACCGTTCCGGAAAAGAAAGCTGAGGTTGACGCATATATTGCAGCAATAAAGCACAAGACAGAGCGAGAGAGAATGATTGACAAAAAGGTTACCGGTGTGTTTACCGGAGCATACGCTGTCAATCCTCTTACAGGAGACAAAATACCGGTGTGGGTGAGCGACTATGTGCTTGCCGGCTACGGCACAGGCGCTATTATGGCTGTGCCTGCTCATGACAGCCGCGACTACGCTTTCGCCCGCCATTTCAATCTCCCTGTAATTCCTCTTATCGAAGGAGCCGATGTGAGTGAGGAGAGTTTTGATGCCAAGAGCGGCAAAATGATTAATTCCAAGGGACCGGAGCTTGATCTCAACGGGCTTGAAGTAAAGGACGCCATTGCTGCCGCAAAGAAATTCATCAGCGAGAAAGGTATAGGCAAAGTGAAGGTGAACTATCGTCTTCGCGACGCCATTTTCAGCCGTCAGCGCTATTGGGGCGAACCTTTCCCTGTATATTATAAGGAGGGTATTGCCCGGATGATGGATGAAAGCAAACTGCCGCTTCTTCTTCCGGAAGTTGACAAGTTTCTCCCCACCGAAAGCGGCGAGCCGCCCCTGGGCAGAGCTAAGGACTGGAAAACCGAGGAAGGTTATCCTATAGAGCTGTGCACCATGCCCGGCTTTGCCGGTTCGTCCGCCTACTATCTGCGCTACATGGATCCCAAGAATGACAAAGCGCTTGTAAGCCCCGAAGCAAACTCCTACTGGAGAAATGTAGACTTATATATAGGAGGTACCGAGCATGCAACAGGTCATCTAATCTACAGCCGATTCTGGAACAAATTCCTGTATGATCTCGGCATAGTGTGTGAGGAAGAGCCTTTCCGCAAGCTCATCAACCAGGGCATGATTCAGGGACGTAGCAACTTCGTGTATCGTATAAAGGATACGAACACCTTTGTAAGCTACGGTCTCAAAGGCAACTATGATGTGACTCCCATACATGTGGATGTTAACATTGTGAGCAACGATATTCTTGATATTGATGCTTTCCGCGCATGGCGTCCGGAATTCAAGGATGCAGAATTCATTCTGGAGGAAGGCAAGTATGTGTGCGGATATGCTGTTGAGAAGATGTCAAAGTCGATGTTCAACGTAGTCAATCCCGACGATATTGTTGAGCGTTACGGTGCCGACACTCTCCGTCTCTATGAAATGTTCCTCGGACCTCTGGAGCAGAGTAAGCCTTGGGATACCAACGGTATTGACGGTGTGAACCGCTTTATCCGCAAGATGTGGAACCTTTTTTATAAAGGTGACGAGTTTATTGTGACAGATGGCGAACCTACTGCTGACAATCTCAAATCCATCCACAAACTCATAAAGAAGATTACCGCTGACATAGAGAATTTCTCATTCAATACCTCTATCAGCGCCTTCATGATATGTGTGAACGAACTCACGCAGCAGAAGTGTCATAACCGCGAGGTGCTTACTCAGCTCGTCATACTTCTTGCTCCTTTTGCTCCCCATGTGTGCGAGGAGCTGTGGCATGCGCTCGGAAACGAAATCACCGTGTGTGACGCTCAGTGGCCTGTCCACAATGAGGAATATCTGAAGGAAAGCAATGTAACATACGCAGTGTCGTTCAACGGCAAGGCACGCTTCAATATCGAGGTGCCTGCCGAAATGTCCTCTGACGATGTGCAGAAAGTGGCACTTGCCAATGAAAATGCGGCAAAATGGACCGAAGGCAAACAGATTGTCAAGGTTATAGTTGTGCCGCGCAAGATTGTCAATGTAGTTGTAAAATAGAATACCTGTTTTTCACGTTATACATAAAGTATGACCAAAGAAATAGTATTTGCTACAAACAATAGCCATAAGCTCAGTGAACTCCGGCGTATAGCCGGAGATTCCTGGCACATATTGTCGCTTGCCGACATCGGCTGCCACGATGATATAGAGGAAACTGCCGACACTCTCGAAGGTAATGCCATAATCAAGGCACGTTATGTGAAGGAGCATTACGGTTATGACTGCTTTGCCGACGATACCGGCCTCATGGTTGATGCTCTTGGCGGAGAGCCGGGAGTGTATTCTGCACGGTATGCGGGCAATAATCATGATTCCGCCGCAAATATGAAGTTGCTTCTGGAGAAAATGAAAGGTGTAAAGAATCGTACCGCACGCTTCCGCACCGTCATAGCTCTTGCGCAGGGCAGTGATATAAAGATATTTGAAGGCACTGTCGAGGGTGAGATTACCGAAACTCCCGCCGGTTGCGGAGGATTCGGCTATGATCCTGTGTTCAGACCTCTGGAGAGTGACCGCACATTCGCCGAAATGGATGGTGATGCCAAGAATGCCATTAGTCACCGCGGCAGAGCCACTGCCGCTCTGATGAAATATCTTCTTGCATGAGACGTCTTGTAGTTTTTTTTGCGGCAATTATGACTATAGTTGCTGTATGTGCGCAGATTCCTGTAGGAAGCTGGAAGATTTATCCGTCTTTTACGCGTCCGGCAGGGCAAGTGGTTGAAACATCCGCTAAAGTTTTCTATACAAGCGGAGGAAGCCTCTTTTCTTACGATAAGGAAACTCAAGAGAATCTAGCCCATACGGTGGACAACGGACTAAGTGATTATAAGATAGGTAAAATTCTCGTTCATCCCGATTTCAATCGTCTGGCTGTGTGCTATGAAAACGGTAATATAGACATTTTAGGCGATGATGGCTCGGTTGTAAACCTTAGCGACATAAAGGATGCATCTGTAAGCGGTGACAAGAATATAAATGATGTATCGTTTGACGGAGAGGCGATGTATATTGCCACACAGTTCGGTATATTGATATACGATATCAAGGCAAAAAAAGTAATTGACAGTGTTGTTTTCGGTTATCCTGTGCCGGCCATAGCTGTTTGTGACGGATATATATATGTTTCAGCTGAAAATCAGCTCAGAAGTCTGCCTATAGGCTCAAAACTGAAAAATAATGATGCCTGGAAAGTCATGGATGATGTTCAAGGCATCATAGAGCTTGCAAGAGCCGCTGACGGATTATTATACGGACGTGACAGCAGTATGGCTTATAAAATAAGCACCGATAATGGAAATATAGTGTCGGTTGACAAATATGGCTATTGCTCTATGCCTTTTATTTATGGCAGTGACAAAGTGTATTTGTCAAACGGTATCAGTGTGTATTCTGACGGTGCTTATAAAACAGTGCCGGAAAGTGTCTATTATAACATATTCGGAGGTCTTGACCCGGCTTCATGTCTGTGGACTCTTGACAACGACGGTATAAGCTGTTTGGTCAACAATAATAATGATTGGACAATAGTTACGGAGCGTTTTCTTCCATACTCCCTTACCGTGCGTGAGGCAGCTTTTATTATTCCAGATAGAAGCGGTGAAAAGATATATTTTACTAATCTCGGACCAACTGTATACAGAAATATAGCAGGTACTGAAGAAATAGGATTGCATACATTTCAGATGACTTCAAGGCTTTATGACGGAGAAATCGAAGATGTTGCGGCAAAAAATGTAGTTCCCGGCGAAATATCCAAATACTACCAGCCCGGGCGCGATGGAAGAGCTGCGGCTACCACGCGTGTTGCCGAGGATCCTGAAGATGCTGCTACATATTTTATAGGTACCGGCAATGACGGACTATACAAAGTCACTGCAGGAGAGTATATGGGACGTTATGATGCCTCAAATGCCCCTATGGGCACACCTTATGGAAGTCGTGTATATGAAGTGGTCACAGACCGTGCAGGCAACCTGTGGGTAGGCGCTGACGGATTGGATGAAAATCATTGTGTGATGGTGCTTCCGGCAGCAAAAAGAAAACTGGCACCGGCAGAGATAAAACGCGAGGACTGGATTGTGCTTAATCTTGACGGATTTACAAATTCAGCCGACATACGCATATATCCATGTACAAAATCCGATTTTGTATTTATATTTTCCGGACTATATCAAGGAGGTCTTGTGTGCTACGATACATCAGGCACATACGACACATTTAATGATGACCGGGTAATATTTCATCAGAGACTTACAGACACTGACAGCAAAACATACAATCCCATCCGTATATCATCGATAGCCGAGGATGCAGAGGGCAAAGTGTGGATAGGCACAAGCGAGGGTATATTTGAAATATATGACCCGACTCGTGCCATATCGCCTGAAATGACTGTCAAACATCTGAAAATAAATCATGACGACGGCACCGGTCTTGCCGATTACCTTGCCGGCACAGATCTTGTGCTTGATATCTGCGTTGACGGCGCAAACCGCAAATGGATTGCGACTGAAGGCTCCGGAGTCTATCTTGTAAACGCTGCAGGCAATGAAATACTCAAACATTTTACTTCATCCAATTCTCCTCTGCCTTCGCAGAGAGTGAATGCCGTGTATGCGTCAAAAACAAGCAATTCGGTATTCTTAGCTACTCCTCAGGGAGTGATGGAATATGGCGGAGACTCTTCGCAACCTGCCCAGGATTACAACTCATTGCGTGTTTATCCCAATCCGGTCACTCCTGATTATGGCGGTGACGTCACTATCGACGGTCTTATGGAAGCGTCACTTGTCAAGATTGCCGACTCGGCCGGAGCTGTTGTATGGCAGGGTAGGGCAGAAGGTGGAATGTTAGTGTGGAATGTGACAAACAGCGCCGGGAAGAGGGTTAAAACCGGAGTTTATTATATCTTTGCATCGCCGTCGCATGGCGATGGTGGAAAGGGAGCTGTTGCGAAGGTCATGGTAGTGAACTGAACGGTCCTTTATAAGGTTTTAAAAATATGGAAAACGGACTTTCTTATAGAAATGAGGATGACAGATGCTATGGTGTAACAGGCATGGCAGTAGGCATTTTGGTGTTTAACGGTGAGGACATGCTCAGTTCGGTTTGTCTTGACGCCGAGCCTCACAGCATGATTGAAATGGAGGATATGTTTTATTTCAATGGTAATCCCGGATTGTCGGCAAAATCTGCCTGGAATCGCATAAAAGCCAATTTTGACCTCAGTGTGGCAATGCTTATATCAAACATGATGTGTCGCAGCATGGTGCTTGATCATGAGACCATAGCGCCCGATAAGCGAAAGATTGTCCATGATATAGTGGCCGAGGAGGGCAAAGAGACCTGCGGCCTCGATGATGACGAGATAAATAAGATTTTTGATAAGGAATACACTATTCTGTTCCGTGTATTCAATCATCAGGGAGTCCATAGCGTTGTCCATGACTTTGCCGATACTCTCAAGCGCCGCCGCCGCATGAGCCGTCTCGAGATTCTTGAGCAGCTTCGTGCATTGTCACTGCTCTGATTATTTCAGTCCGTCAATAACTCTTCTCAGATATACCGGTGATTCGGGGCCGAGATTGAAAAGCAGGTCAAGAATACTAAGATTTGAAATAAAGCCCAATTCTGAGGCTCTGACCTGATAGTAAGGTGTCACTTCAGCCAGTGATGAGAAATTGCATCTACGATGGTCTAAAACACCTTCAGGCAGTTCCTGTGATTCAATATACATCACTTCGCTGTCGATTCCTAAAAGTGTGCGCACTCTCAAGTCTATTGCCGCATTGTGAGTTGTCAGACTTGTACCGCAAACATTTTTCTTGAAAAAATCAGCGAAGGAATCGATATAAAACTCAAAAAAGGGTGTGCGTCCGTATGCCGATTCAAGAGCCGTGAGCTGTATGTTCCACCAGTTGCCGTGGTCGGATACGGTTATATCGTTCCATGAGGCAGCTGACGATGATTCAGGTTTTGAAACAGGCATAGTGAGTTCAAGCACGCCTCTTGTGTCGGCTATAGACATACGGTGGGTCGACTTGAAGCGTTTGTCATACTTCATGCCGTTGTGGATAAGCACATGCGAATGCGCAGCAAGCACCGCATAGTATGATATGCTGCCGAAATATTGTGTAGGCAGCGCTATAGTGCGGTCAGTGTAGCGGATAAGGGGTGAAGGCATCAGAAACCAGAGTTGGCGTCTTTGAGTATTCGGTTCCAGCGTATTCCTCCGCTGAAAATACCTTTGTCCTTGTCAAATGACACAAGCACTCTCATAGGTTTGCCCACTATATGGTCTTCCGGAACAAAACCCCAGTAGCGCGAATCAAGCGAATTGTCGCGGTTGTCGCCCATCATGAAGTAATAGTCCATCTTGAAGGTGTATTCATCAGCGGCTTTTCCGTCAATATAGACTGTGCCGTCTGCTCCGATATATGAGTCAGGATGTCCCTCGTAATTTCGTATGGCTCGGTTATACACAGCCCAGGTGTACCAGTCAAGTTTTATAGACTCACCCTTTTTGGGTATCCATAGTTCGCCGTAATTTTCACGGGTCCAGTTGCGGGCTATACCTTCAGGGAAAAGAAATTCGTCATTTTTGACAGGTGCCTTGGTAGCAGCTATGACAATAGGGCTCTCCTTTATATTTGCGAGCATGGCAGGGGTAAGCGGAGCGCCATAAATAGGCTGATTGCTATAGATATCGAATCCTGCAGCACGGAGCATTGCGGTATCTTCCGGCTCAATATCTGCCATTCTGCGGTCATCAACAGCAATCTCGAATTCCTCCCATTGCTGGTCGAGCAGGGGATATTTGGTCTGGAACCAGTATTTGAACTGCACATTCTCAGGCAGTGGCTGCGCAACTCCGTTTATATATATAATGCCGTCTTTTATCGCCAATCGCTCTCCAGGGAGCCCGACTGCACGCTTTACATAGTTTTCGCGACGGTCAACGGGACGATACATCGGTTCGCCGAATTCTTTAACGTTCTGTTTTATAAACTCTTCGCCAAATAGTTTTTTTACCGTATAATAATCGGCACCTTTGAGCTGTGAGGTGCTGCCAGGCAGCATAAGTTTGGGCAGAATGGTGTCGCCTGCCGGAAAGTTGAACACCACAATATCGCCGGTCTTTACATTACCGAATCCTTTGAGACGTTTGTATTTCCATTGCGGATTGTCAAGATAGCTCTTGGTGTTTATTATAGGAAAGGTGTTCTGAACCAGTGGAAAATGCACCGGAGTCATTGGCACACGCGGACCATACGCCATTTTATTTACCCACAGATAGTCGCCTACAAGCAATGATTTTTCAAGCGATGAGGTTGGAATCTGATAGTTCTGTCCAACGAAAGTGAACACGAAGTACACGAGAATCAGGGCATATACAATGGCATCTACCCAGCTCATTATTGATTTGGTGACCTTGCTTTTGCTCTTTTTCCACCAGGTGAAGGGAATATATCCGGTGATGTATATATCAAAGAGAAGAATCAGAAAAATGGCTACCCACCAGCTTCCGAGCCACGCCACCCATGCGAGAAATATTGCGGCGACGATGCCGAAACGTATCCAGCGTGTAGTCTTTACTTCGGATAAGCGTTTTTTTAAATCTTCCTTGAAATTGAATTTTTTTGAGGTCGGAGTCATTTTTTTTCAGGATTAAGTATATCAAGCAGAGCGGTGTTTTTGATAAAAGAGTGCATGAGATTATCCATTGTCAGGAATCCCTGGCGGTCTTTTATCCATTCTGCAGCTATGACGGCTCCGAGAGCAAATCCTTCGCGGCTCTTGGCGCAGTGTTCTATCGTTATGGTGTCAACCGATGAATCCCATTTTATTATATGGGTTCCGGGCACTTCTCCTTCGCGTTTGTGATTTATAATAAGCGAGCCTGCGGGAGCAGCGGGGTTTTCGGTCCATGCAGTAACTGTGGGGTCGCTTTGTATTATACCTTCTGCAAGTGAGATAGCGGTGCCGCTCGGATGGTCGAGTTTGTGTATGTGGTGTATCTCGGTCATTTCAGGGGTGTACTGCGGAAATCCCGACATAATGGTGGCGAGATAGCGGTTTACGGCAAAGAAAACATTTACGCCGAGGCTGTAGTTGGAGCTCCAGAAGAAAGTTGCGCCTTGATTTTCACATATATTCTTTATTTCAGGGAGTCTGTCAGCCCAGGCAGTGGTGCCGCTCACAACCTTTACTCCGCGGTCAAGAGCGGCGGAGCAGTTGTTAAAAGCAGTAGAGGGTGTGGAAAATTCTATGGCTACATCGGCGCTTGCAAAAGCCGGTGAATCGAAATTGGCGGTATTGTCCGCATCTATTATGCTTACAATCTCGTGACCTCTCTCGCGGGCTATGCGTTCAATAACATGACCCATCTTGCCATATCCTATTATAGCGATTTTCATTGCAGTATGCTGTCTTTAATATATTTGTAGCACAAAGGTACTAAATAGTTACTTATCGCCGCTATTTTTGAGAAATCATAACATTTTCGTCAGTAACGTTCAGACTTACCGGTGCGCTTTCCACAAGCGGTATGTTATGGTCGACATGACCCACGGGCACCCCGAAGGCTACCGGATAATCATAATCTTTTACCATATCCGCTATCATCTCCTCCATGCTCATACCGTCGACATCGAGGTTATATTCTGTAAATGCGCCTACAATCAGCCCTCCGAGCTGTCCGAGCGCTCCGCTCAGCCGTAATTGATAGAGTATTCGCTGAGTTTTGTATATAGGTTCGGATATATCTTCGATAAAAAGAATATTTCCCGGTTTAAACACATCGAATGGAGTTGAGATAAGATCAGCAATCACAGCCAGATTGCCTCCTACAAGAGTGCCGCTGACGCTTCCGGTATGATTGAGTGGATTAGGCTCAATCTGATATTCTGGCATATTGCCGCGCAAAATATCGAAAAGAGTCTGCGAATCCTCGTCTTCGCCCTCAAAGGTTGATATATGTTTTGCCATCGGCGAGTGAATGCTGGCAATGCCGTGCTTGTGCATCAGAGCATGAAGTGCTGATATGTCGCTGTAGCCGATAATCCACTTTGCGTTGTCGCGCAGCGGCAGCGAGTCAAGCTGTTCGAGCAGATGCACCGCGCCATATCCTCCGCGGTTGCAAAATATAGCCTTGACACTTTTGTCAGTTATTGCCGCCTCAAGGTCAGCATAGCGTTTCGGAGCGGTGGCGCTGTAGGTTTTCCACTTGCCGAGTGCGTGAGGCGCTATCTCTGTCACCCAACCCTGATTCTGAAGAATAATTGCGGCATTTTCCACAAATTCGGCCTTAACAGTTCCTGACGGCGACAAAAGAACTATTTTGTCACCGCTTTTGAGTGGCGCCGGTATAATAAGTTTGTCCATAGTTCAGCTAACCTGTACCTTTATGTCATAGCTTCGTATTCTGTCAGCTATCCTATCAAGCTCTTCTTTCTCGACTTTGACAAGATTCTGTTCCGGTGTCTTGCGGTCAATAGAGTAGAGCATTACCTCGGCGGGATTTATTATCTTATACGCTTTGATGAGTGCGTCAATCTCGGCATCGGTAGTGTTGTCAATCTCCACACCATCGTGAGTGCCGCGAAGCATCATAGTCTGAATAATGCACTGCTTACCGAACTGTTCCAGTTGACCGATTACATTTTCGGCGGTAAACTCCGGTGAATTTGGTCGGTCAATAAGTCTTATGGTTTCGGTAATGGCCGAGTCGAGTTTGAGAATATTGTTGTCAACCTTGCGCAATGCGTTGCACACTCCTTGCTCCGCAAGTCTTGTGGAGTTGCTGAGCACACTAATTTTCACATGTGGAAAATATTTGTCTCTAAGCTCGATGGTGTCGTCTATCACTCCTTCAAAATCGGGATGAAGGGTAGGCTCGCCGTTGCCGGAAAAGGTAATTACATCCAGTTTTTCTCCTTTACTTTTCATTTCGGAGAGCTTTTGTTCGAGTAGTAGCTTCACGTTAGCCCTGGGCGGCAGTCCGGTGGTGCCGGGGCCCTGGGCATTGTATCCAGCCTCGCAGTAGAGACAGTCAAACGAACATATCTTTCCGTCGTTTGGCGACAGATTCACCCCGAGCGATGCCCCGAGGCGTCTGCTGTGGATAGGACCGAATATAGTGGAATGGAAGAGTACAGTCTGCATTATTTTTTAGAGTTTGTTATTTCATCAAACAGTTCGATATATCTGCGCGCAACCTCAGAGGAGGCAAATCTCTCTCTCACGCTCTCGTGAAGCGCTTTTTTGTCAGGCTCCTGAGCAAGCGCCCAGCACAATCCTTTGGCAATATCCTCAACAGATTTGTACTCTGCAATATATCCATCCTTAAGATGGGTCACTATATCGCTCTGACCTCCGCGTCCGAAAGTAACCGGCAGACATCCCGCAGCCTGACCCTCGATGAGTGTTCCCGGCAAGGTTTCATAAAGCGAAGTCGACAGCACCACTTTTGCGGCGGCGTAAAGACCTCTCACTGTCGTAGGGTCATTTATGCGGCCAACCCATGTGTAGGGAAATCTGAGTCTGTCAAAGGCTGCTGAATTACGCATATCTCCAAAGAATACCGCTGTGGTTTTCTTTGCTACGGCAGGATTGTTGTCAAAAATGAAATTGAGAGCATCTATCGCATAGTCGAGACCTTTAATAGGGTCGTCAAGCCGGGCGGCACCCATTACTATCAGATCTCTGTTGAAGTCGATGTTGAGCATAGGGGAGTCGCCGGAAAGCTCTGTGCTGAACGTATCCACCGGGAAGGCATTTGGAATTACCCTCACATCGCGCCCGGACAGCAGACCGCTTTTAGCGCACTGTCCGGCAAGCCAGTTGCTGACAGCCACAAAATGAATAGGCACTTTGTCATAAAGTGCTTTTTTCTTGAACCACACTTTGCGCGACAGGTCATTTTCCTTAACGGCACCGAGCAGCGGACACATTCCGCACTCATCTTCATAGCGGGGACATTCGTAGGCATGGTGACAGATGCCGGTGCAATTCCACATATCATGCATAGTCCAGACTATGGGTTTGCCTGTCGAGGCAAGCGATTCCACACCTTTCAGCGACATCAGACCCTGGTTGACCCAGTTGAGCGCCACTACATCAGCCTCCTTGACCCACGGATGGAGGTGGAGCGGATAGCCTGTATTGGCAATAGACACCTTGAACAGGTTGTCATATTTAAGACCGTTTGAAAGAAAAATCTTGAGACGCTCGGTCATGAACTTTATGCCGCGCACAAAGCGTGAGCCGACAAGTATCACATTGTCATCGTCGCTGAGTCGTGAATACACTATCATACGTGCGTCAACTCCGCGATGACGCAGAGCCTGCATGAGCCTGTAGGTTACTACTGATGCTCCTCCGAGCAGGTCGCTGTGACAGACAAGAGCTACTTTCATCGGCTACTGTATTTTTTTATTTTTGTCAAGAATACCGCTGCCAACCTCCACTATGCTGACATTGTCGAGTGAAAGGCGAGCCTTGAGATACTCCTTGAATTTTTCGGTCTGCTGCAAGGGCATACGCGAGGAGAACCTGACCAGAGCAACGTTTACGGTATCAAGAGTTGCACTGTCTACCGCGGCAAATATGGGGTGGGTGATGGCTATGTCCTCCACCTGCGGGAAAAGCACTTTGAGCTCGGGAGATATAGTCATGGCTATTGATCGCGACGCCGCCGCATCCTGCGCAATCTCTCGCAAAGAGTCTATCTCGCTTTGCTGGCGCGTGATAGTGGCCTGGGCAAGCTGATAAATCTCGCTTGCCGATGATGCCACGGATGAACCGGTATTCACCGCATCGCCCTGCACTATTATCAGTTTGGTGCCATTGAGATTATAGAATCCTAAGCGTGAGCTCAGAGCGGAGTTGAGCGAATCGGCGGGAAGCACTTTGCCCATAAGCGCTATGCGGATATAGCGCTCGCCGTTCTTCTTATACGCGTCCATGCTCAGCACCTGGGTAGAGGGAAAGCTACACTCCTTTTCAACAAATCTGTCGGCGTTCATAATAAACTTGTTTTCCTGCAGCATGGTATATGTAAGCCATATACTCGGAAGCATTGTCAGCACTGCGAGAGTATAGACAACCTTGCGAACCTTTTTGGCGCGTGAATTGTCGGTGACGCTTTCACCTTTGTATTTAAACAGCTTTACGCCTATGAATGTGGCAAAAGCGATATAAATCGAGTTGATGAGAAAAAGATAGCTCGCTCCGAAAAAATAGTTGAGCTGCCAGGTGGCGATGCCGTAGCCGGCGGTGCAGAGGGGAGGCATGAGCGCGGTGGCTATCGCCACACCCGGTATCACATTGCCTTTGTTTTTACTTCCGAGCCCGATGATTCCGGCCGCTCCGCCAAAAAATCCTATAAGCACATCATAGATTGTCGGCGATGTGCGGGCAAGCAGTTCGCTGTGGTTTTCGTTTACGGGAGATATGAGAAAAAAAATCGTGCTTGCAAGCACACTGAATCCCGCTGCCATTACCAGATTGCGCATACACCTCTTTATCAGGTCGAAGTCATGCACGCCCACCCCGAGTCCGAGCCCGATGATAGGACCCATGAGAGGCGATATGAGCATGGCGCCTATGATTACGGCTGTGGAGTTGGTGTTAAGTCCCAGCGATGCTATGAGTATTGCTATGATAAGAATCAATATGTTGGTGCCGCGAAACGACACTCCTTCGCGTATGGCTTCCTCCGCCTCGCTCTGAGGCACCAGATCGGATGTGAGAGTGAAATAATTTACAAAGAAATTTGTCACCCGGTTTGCAAAATTAGGATTCATAGCGTCAGTGTTTTAGTTTAGGCAACAGCTGCTTGATACTAAGATGCTCGCGTTTTATCGCGAAAACTATGAATGCCGCAAGCAGCAGAGTGCGCACAGGCAGATTTACTGCCTCGTATGGAGTGGTTATGAGCACCGCGAGGGCATACAGCGCCATTGCGGTAAAAAAGTATATCAGTATTGATTTCACGTCATAGCCTATCGGATGCTTGGCTTTGCCTATGAAATACGACAGCAGCATCATGGTGCCGTAGCAGCACAAGGCAGCCCAGGCGCAACCCATATAGCCGAAATAAGGCACAAGGATAATGTTGAGCGACACTGTTATAGCCACACCTATCAGCGAGAACCAGGTGCCCCATATTGTACGGTCGGTGAGCTTGTACCATAGCGACAGATTGAAAAACACCCCGAAAAAGAATTCTGCAATCATCACCACCGGCACCACTTTCAGTCCGCTGAAATATTCCGGGGCGATAAACCAGCGCAGGAGATCGAGATAGTACATCACCCCCAGAAAGATTACGAGCGAAAAAATCACGAAATACTTCATCGCGTCCCTGAAAGCCTGGTTGCTCTCGCCCCCGCGTGCCTTGTTTTGCGCGAATATGAAAGGCTCGTAAGCGAAGCGGAATGCCTGGATAAACATCACCATAACCACCGCTATCTTGTAGTTTGCCGCATATATGCCCAGCTCAGCCATTGCTATGCTCTTGTCGGCGATAAGCCACGGAAGCATGATTTTGTCAACTGTCTGGTTCATCACGCCGGCAACTCCGAGAATCAGCAGCGGATAGGAGTACACCAGCATCTCGCGCCAGAGAGTCCTGTTCCATTTCCATCTGAAGCCGGTGTACTCCGGTATCAGAAGCAGCAGCATTGCCGCCGAGCTTATGAAATTGGCAAGGAAAATATAGCCGATGCCGTAAGTAGGGTCATAAAACCACGCAATTGTGCCGGGAGCCTCCTCCCATAACCACGGACATATCAGTATGAAGAAAATATTCAAGCCGATATTAATCGCTATGCTTATGAGTTTGAGCGCAGCGAAGCGCATCGAGCGGTTGCGGAAGCGCAGATAGGAGAAAGGCAGCGCCGTAAACGCATCTATGGCTACAGTGGCAGCCATAAGCAAGGCGAATGACTCATGCCCGGGGCATTTGAGAGCTTCGCTCACAGGGCCTATGAATGCGAAAACCAGAGCAAGGAAAGCGGTGGAGCTTACAGCCAGCGAGGTCATGGCGGTGGAGTACACCTCCATCGGGTCGCCGTAGCGTTCATGGTTGGCAAAGCGGAAAAATCCGGTTTCCAGACCGTAGGTGAGCACTATCAGTGCAACAGCCACTATCGCATAAATATATGACACCACTCCGTACTCGGAGTCGGCAAACACGTTGGTGTACAGCGGCACAAGCAGCCAGTTCAGAAATCGTCCGATTATGCTGCTCAGACCATATACCGCAGTATCCTTTGCAAGACTTTTTACTGAAGCCATTTTTGTTATCGTTCAAAACAGGGAGCCTGTCGCAGCCTGAGGATTATGACCGAGATGCACGTATGCCAGCTCTGTCACCTCGCGTCCGCGGGGCGTACGCTTTATAAAGCCCTCTTTGATAAGGAAAGGCTCATACACCTCCTCTATGGTGCCGGAATCCTCGCCGAGTGCTGTAGCAATAGTGCCCAGACCAACGGGACCTCCCTTGAACTTTGTTATTATCGTTGTGAGAATCTTGTTGTCAATCTCGTCAAGACCGTATTTGTCGATATTCAGCGCTTCAAGGGCGAAGCGTGCTATCGGCGGGTCGATAGTGCCGCTGCCCTTCACCTGGGCGAAGTCGCGCACGCGCCTCAGAAGCGCGTTGGCAATTCGGGGAGTGCCGCGGCTGCGCAGGGCTATCTCGCGTGCTGCCGATTCAGTGCACTCCACTCCCAGCAGACGGGCCGAGCGCAGGATAATGCGCTGCAGCACCTCATGGTCGTAGTACTCCAGGTGGCAGTTTATGCCGAAGCGCGCTCGCAGCGGCGATGTCAGCAGTCCGCTGCGGGTAGTCGCACCGATGAGGGTGAAAGGCGACAGGGTGAGCTGCACCGACCGCGCTCCCGGACCCTTGTCAATCATTATGTCTATGCGGTAGTCCTCCATAGCCGAGTAGAGATACTCCTCTACTACCGGACTCAGGCGGTGAATCTCGTCTATAAACAGCACATCGTTCTCCTCAAGCGAGGTCAGAATGCCTGCAAGGTCGCCCGGCTTGTCGAGCACCGGACCGCTTGTAACCTTGAATCCCACACCAAGCTCGTTGGCGATTATGCCGCTCAGAGTGGTCTTGCCAAGGCCGGGAGGACCGTGCAGCAGCAGATGGTCAAGCGCCTCGCCTCTCATGCGGGCGGCTGCAACAAACACCTTCAGATTCTCGACAATCTTCTCCTGTCCGCTGAAAGAGTCGAATTCCGAAGGACGCAGCGCCTTTTCTATATCCTTGTCGCGCTCCGCTCCCTCACGAGCCGCGCGTATGTCAAAATCGTCTGTCATTTTTTCTTGCGATATTCTTCCTCCAGGGCTGTCATCTCCGCCGTCAGGCGCTCGCGCTCGCCGAGCAGATTCCTGAGCTTTCCGCGACACTCCTCTACATACTCCGGTGAAGCGTCGCCACGCCTCACCTCGCAGTCTGTCACAAATATGTCCAGAGCTACAGCCGACAGCCTGTCGATGGCAGCCACAACAAGCGCCGCCTCATTGCACTCCTTTGCAAGGCATCTCTCCAAAGCTTCTGTGAGTGCCCCGCACTCCGCCTTCAGCTCCTTTATCCGGGCGCTATATGACGCCTCGTTGCCATGAAGCCTAATGGCTGTCTCTATCAGGTGGCGCTCAAAGAGGATATTCTCAGCCGACCCATCGTCAAAAGGATTGACAGGCTTGAAATCAATATCATCGTTGGAGCGAAACATCTGTTCCGTGTTCCAGAATATGCGGTTGCATTTTTCGGCAAAATCCATTATCAGCCACTTTTATCATGTTAGAGAACCACAAAAATAATCACAATAATCCACAAATCAAAACCTCGCATTCCAATTAGCCAAAAGCAAAGAGGCGGGGGCGCCCAGTGCGCCTCCGCCTCGAAACTTATGTGTCGGCGGTTTATCATCGCGAAGCGCTTTGCTTGCAAAGAAACCGCCGCTCCATATCAGATTCTAACTTTAACAGCTTTGCCTTCGGGAGTGCGTACGATGTACACACCGCCTGCAAGGCCGGTGGGGTTGACTCTGCGGCCGTTGATGTCGAACACCTCGCTGCCTTCGGGAGCGACGATGCTGTCGCCGTCAACACGGACTGCATTCTCACTGCTGCCCTCGATGCCGTCGATGCCGGTGGTCACTGGCACAACCCAAACGGTTGTCTCGTAAGCCTGGCTTGCGGGATGGCCCTCGATGGTCATGATGGCGATGATGACGCCGCTCTCCTTCATTACTACGGGAGCCTCGTACTTGATTCCCTCGCCGGGGAGCTTCTTGCCTGCCTCGGTGGTGTAGTAGATGGTGCCGCCCTCAACCGGGGTAACAGGTTCGATGGTGACTACTGCCCATCCCTCTTCGGTGATTGTCTGGCTGAAGCGCAGGCTGTTGCCGTTGGTCTCGATATCCTTCGGAGCTTCCGGCTTGGCGGGTACGATGACAAGGCTGTGGCACAATGCTCCGTCCGCAGCGTTTTCGCCGCCACGGATGCGTGCATACACTATTGCAGTCTTATCCAGAGTGAACGGATTGTCATATTTCTCCATATTGTCGGGTGTGTCGACCGAATACCATATCTCGGCGTCTGAGCCGTCCTTGGCTGCGAGTGTCACAGTAGATGTGCCTTCTTTATCGTCGTCAACCTGTGCGAACACTACATCACCTGCAGGTGTGAGCAGAGTGAGGTTGACATGTGTCTCTGCGCTGGTTTTGCCCTGGGCGTTAAGCGCGCGCACATGTATGTGGCAGCTTTCGGTAATCACGAGCGGATGGCCGGCGTAGTATTCATACCAACGTGTATTTTCGTCGGTTTCGTTGTCGCCGATGAAATACTGTATTGTAGCGCGCGGGTCCTCATGAGTGAACGCAACCGATGCGGTCGGATAGAATGAAGCGGTGTATTCGTTACCGTTTTCCTTCACGGCGAGTGCATTTACCTCAGCTTTGACAGGCGCCGGAGTGGGGATTACAGTCAGGTTCATGGGCCAGAACTCTATGGCGTCGCTGTTTTCTGCCACCATAACATATCCTGTAACAGCGTAGTTGGTGTTGGCGCGCACTTCGCTCATGTCAATTCCTGTTGCTTCAGCATTGACAGCCACCGGGGTAGCCTCTCCGGAGTGAGCGAGCATCAGCCATGCGGCGTCATTTCCTTCCGGATGTGCAAACATCACATTGGTGAGGCTCACCTTGCGGCGGATATTGTTGGCTCCGACTTCGGTCACCTCAGGAGTATTGCTGATGTCGATATCAGGAAGATTGCTGCCGGTGAGGGGAGTATCGAATTTCGACTCGAATCCGGGGGTCACCTCTGCGGCGCGAAGCACCTTGTTTTCATCCTTGCCTGCAAACAGCGGGTTGATGAGGAAGTCGGTGAGATAGTCGCCGGCGCTGAGGGCATTGCTTTCCCAGCCGCCTTCGAGGTAAATCGGCATATAGTGACCTGCCACACCGCGCACAAACATATAGTTGCCCACTATGTCGACAACTCTGACTGTGCCGTTGAAGTGATAGTCGGTGCCCTCTTCCGCGCGGTTGATGAAGTTGAGCAGCAGCGAGAGCTCGCGGCTGTTCTTGACGAATGTGCGGGTAACGGTGGCGCTCGGAGTCATTCCGGCCTCTACGGCAAATGCCTTGACAACCACGCGGTCCTGACCCTCAGCCAGGTCAAGTTTCACAGGGCCGGTGTAGTGTTGGCGTGAATCGATATTGTTGCGCGGGTCTGTGCCGTCGGTGGTGAACCAAATCTCTGCATTGGTTCCGGCTGTCATCTCGAATGTGAGTGTGTGGGTGAAGTTCTGCACCTCAGCGCTCTTGTCCTCGCTGTCGGCGACGAACACTTCGGGAGTTTCGGTCAGACCTGTGCCGTAGAAGTTGATCAGGGCGAGAGAATAGCCGCCGATTTCATCGTTTTTCACAAGCACACCCGTTATGTCATATTCAGCATCCTCCTTGTATGCGAGGCGCCAGCCGCCCACACGGTGCTCGAAAATAGACAGGTTCAGGCTCACGGGTTTGTGGTCAGAGGCGTCTGTGTCGCCTATGCGCAGTATATATTCGTCGTTGCCGCTGATGTTCTTAACGTCAACCTTCACATTCTTGAGGGTAAACATCATCATGCGGTTATCCTCGTCAAAAGCTATATTCTTGAAATAGTGCTCCGCATCCGCGGGATTCTCATAATTTATCCTGATTATTGTGGAGTCAGTCTTCTCGCTGCTTGTTTCGAGATATTTCACCGTGCGGGCAAAACCGGTGTTGGCGCTCACGAGGTTGCCGAGGCTTGTGCTTGCGGGAATCATCGCAAAGCCGGTGATTATATCGCCGGGGCGCAGTGCGCGCTCTCCGCCCTCGGCGGTAGCGTCGGGTATGCGCGGGCTTTCCCACCCGTTGGTGTTGTTGAGCATCAGGAAGTTATTGCTTGTGGCGTCAGCTCCGGCAGTGAGGTCGCGCACATAGAGCCAGTTGGGAGTGGTTTCGATTACCAGTGCCTTGGCCTCGGCTCCCTCAGTGTCGTCGAGCTTGCTGTAATGTGTCGCGGCAAAGTTGTCGCTGCCGAGTGTGGGCAGGTCGGTGCTTTCGAGATACTTGGTCTTGAATGCTGCTATGCTGCCTTCAACATCAGCTTTGTGGCGGCGCAGCGTAAGGGTTGTAGTATCACCAAATACATCGACATAGTTGCTTCCGTGGCAGGCCTGGTAGGACAGGCTGCCGCTTATCTCCATCTTTATCTCGTTGGCGGCTCCGAAAAGCTTATCCATTGCCAGTGTCACCGCGTTTTCTCGTCCTATGCCGACAGGAGTGTTGATAAAGTTTTCGTCAGAATTGTTTATATATGTGTGGTAAGTGTAGGTGGCTCCGGGTGTGGCAGTAGCCTCGTCTACCCATATCTTGATTTCATCTGAGATAATGTTC
>JAIDJW010000034.1 GCA_029052015.1 Paramuribaculum sp.
CATATACAAAAAGTAAGCCCAACTTCTGTCATGCAGGACGTTGGACTCTCCTTTTTATAGTTTAGCGGACAGTAATATTTAAAAACAAGCTCTTTAATGGCAGCCGCAGGAGGTGTCGGAGCCGTGGTTGCATTTTGATGAGAGGGGGCAGCCGTCGCAGTCCTTCGCGCATCCGTCGGAGCGCTTGCGGCGCCTGATGAGCCTGCGCACTATATATATCACGCAGATTGCCAGAGCTATCGCTACTCCGGCGAGCTGCAGTATGTCGTTGAGTGTGTGAGCTGTCATATCTCTGCAATTCTGGGGAGAATGCGTTCAAGCTCCATCTCCAGATTGGGTGTAAGCACTCCGTGCCCTTTTGCCTCGGCGAGCTGCGCGGGAGTCCAGAACCGCGCCTCGTCTATCTCGTCGGCGGCGATGCGGGGTGCAAAAGTATGCCCGTCGACGCGAAGAAAGAAGGTGTGGACAAGCTCGCGCTCTATGGCGCTCTCAAACACATAGCGCTCAACCAGCTCGGCTCCGGCGGCATCTATGCCCAGCTCCTCCGCGGCTTCGCGAAGCACCGCCTGCTGCGGAGTCTCGCCATAGTCTACATGACCGCCTACAGCCGTGTCCCACTTGCCGGGCTGTATATCCTTTGTCATGGCTCGTTTCTGGAGATATATGGAGCCGCCGGCGCCCAGCACATGAAGATGCACCACGGGGTGAAGCAGCTTCGAGCCGTCGTGACAGCGGGCTCTGGTTGCACTGCCTACAACAGCGCCGTCTTCATCGACAAGGGGAAATATCTCTGCGGGATTGCTTTTCATCTGTCAGTCTTTTTGCTTGAAGTTTTTCTTTATGAGTTTAGCAAGGGCGGCAGGAGTAATATCGGCTGAATACTCCTCAAAAGGCAGCCGCAGCGCGCAGCCCTCCCTGAAGCGAGAGCATCCGTAAGCCGACTTGCCTTTGAGCAGATGCCCCTGACCGCACACCGGGCACACAATCGCGTCGAGCGATTTAACCGCCGGCTTGCGCGGCTTTTTGGGAGCGGAGGCGCTTTTCTTTTCCTTGGCGGCAGGCGCAGGGTCGCTCACATCTATGCGCGCGGAGCTATTGTCCTGCAACACATTTATTACTATGCCGCCTATCAGCTGCTTTAATTCGTCAATAAATTCTGCCGCGCTGAAATCGCCGCGCTCTATGCGCCGCAGCTTGTTTTCCCACAGCCCGGTCAGCTCTGCGCTTTTGAGCAGATTTTCATTAATGGTGGCGATAAGGTCTATGCCGGCCTGGGTGGGCAGAATGTTTTTGCGCTCGCGGCGAAGGTAACGGCGCTTGAAGAGGGTTTCGATAATCGCCGCGCGGGTTGACGGACGCCCGATGCCGTTTTCCTTCATTGCCTCGCGCAGCGTTTCGTCGTCAACGAGCTTGCCGGCGCTTTCCATCGCTCTCAGGAGGGTGCCCTCGGTGTATGGTTTCGGCGGCTGTGTAGCCTTTTTCTGCAGCGACGGCTCATGCGGACCGCTCTCGCCGACGGTGAAGGACGGTAGCACAGCCTCGCCGTCATCTGTCGGCTTGCTTTCCTCCTGCGTAGGTGCGAGGACAGTGCGCCAGCCCGGTGAGGTAATGACCTTGCCTGATGCCTTGAATCCTATTTCCGCTACTTTTGCCTCAACCGTTGTGGTGTCAAACAGACAGTCGGGGTAGAACGCCGCTATAAAACGTAAGGCTATGAGGTGGTACATCTTGCGTTCATCGCCGACAAGCGATGCCGGCGACTCGCCGGTGGGTATGATGGCATGGTGGTCGGTTACCTTCGAGTTGTCAAACACCTTTTTGCTCTTAGGCAGCTTTTTGCCCAGCAGAGGAGCTGTGACCGAGGCGTAGGGGGTCATGCGGCTGAGTATGTCGGGCACCTTGGGATAGATGTCATCGCTAAGATAGGTTGTGTCGACACGCGGATAGGTGGTAACTTTCTTCTCATACAGCGACTGGATGTGGCGCAGAGTCTCGTCGGCGGTCCATCCCCAGCGCTTGTTGCACTCCACCTGAAGTGAGGTGAGGTCAAATAGCCTCGGAGGAGCCTCCTTGCCGCTCTTCTGCTTTATGTCCGTGACGGTGAGAGGGGTTCCGGTGATAGCCTCCAGGGCCGCCGCCGCCTCGGTTTCCGACTTGAATTTGCCGGAAACGGCGCTGAAAAGTGTGTTGCGGTAAGTTGTCTTTAGCTCCCAGTAATCCTCGGGCACAAATTCGGTTATCTCCTTGTGGCGCCTCACAATCAGGGCAAGCGTGGGGGTCTGGACACGACCGATGGAGAGCACACCTCCTGAGGGAGAGTATTTCAGGGAATAAAGGCGTGTGGCGTTGAGTCCGAGAATCCAGTCGCCTACCGCTCGCGACAGCCCGGCATAGTACAGATTGTCAAACTCGCTCTGAGGGCGCAGCGACTTGAAGCCCTCGCGTATGGATTCGTCAGTAAGCGATGAAATCCACAGACGGTAAACCGGGCACTTCACACCCGCCTTCTGCATGACCCATCTCTGTATCAGCTCACCCTCCTGCCCGGCATCGCCGCAGTTGACAACCTCATCGGCATTGCTCACCAGCTCCTTTATCACAGCAAACTGACGCTTGATGCTCTCCTGGTCAATCAGCTTTATGCCGAATTTATCGGGAATCATCGGCAATGCGCCGAGCGACCAGCGCTTCCACCGGTCGGTATAGTCGGCTGGCTCCTTGAGAGTGCAGAGGTGACCGTATGTCCAGGTCACGCGCACATCGCCGCCCTCATAGTAGCCGTCACGTTTTGCCGTAGCGCCCAGGAGCGCTGCAATATCGCGTGCAACACTCGGTTTCTCTGTTATGCAGACCCTCACTTCTTATTTATAGCTCTAAGTTTCCATTGCGACTCGCCGCGCGGACCGGCTGCCTTGACAACAGCCTCTCTGCACGGAGACATCGGTGCGAAATCTATCTCTACCGGTATAGCGCCTTCATCCTCCCACTGAAACCACCGCTTCAGGTCAACTCCGTCAATGTCGGTGGACACAAATGTTTTGCCACCGGACACGAGCACGATACCGTCTATGCGGTTCGAAGTGTGGGGACGACCGGTAAGGCGTCCGTACACCCTCGTCAGATCAGCGCGATAGTCTATGCTGTCGCACACCATCGTCAGCGGTCCGGTGCAGGAGGTGGAAAACATCCTGACGGTTTTGGCATTTACAGACGCTGCCTCCAGTAATAAAAACGCTGCTGCGACTGCTATTTTAAAGATTCTTGGCTTCATTCCACAACTCATCCATTTGTTCGAGAGTCATATCTTTCAACTGCTATCCGCGTTCGGCAGCTTTGCTCTCAATATAATTGAACCGCCTGATAAACTTAAGGTTCGTTTTTTCAAGAGCGTTTTCAGGATTGATGCCGTAGAGGCGCGCAACATTGATGACGCTGAAAAGCAAATCACCCATCTCCGCCTCCATAGCATCCTTATCCATATTGTCTATCTCCGATGCGAACTCATGCGCCTCTTCGGCAACCTTCTGCCAGGCATCGCGGGGATTTTCCCAGTCAAAACCCACATTGGAGGCTTTTTCCTGAATGCGGTCAGCCTTTATCATCGCGGGGAGCGCAGAGGGCACACCGGCAAGCACAGTGCGGTTGCCGCCTTTCTCCTTCAGCTTAAGCTGCTCCCAGTTTTGCGTGACGGCATCGGCGGTTTCGGCGCTTGCATCGCCAAACACATGGGGATGTCGGTAAATCAGCTTCGAATTCAGAGCTTCCGCCACATCGCAAATATCAAACTGCTGCTTCTCCTCGCCTATTTTTGCATAGAAAAGCACATGAAGAAGCACGTCGCCAAGCTCCTTGCGGATATTGTCGGTATCATCCTTGATAAGCGCATCGCAAAGCTCATACACCTCCTCGACTGTGTTGGGGCGCAGACTCTCGTTTGTCTGCTTCCGGTCCCACGGGCATTTCACACGTAGAATGTCGAGAGTCTCTATGACTTTCTGAATCGCCTCTGCTTTCTGACGTGAATCGTGCATTATTTTCCGTTCTTATAGTTTTGTACGCCGGTGCCGAGCCATTCGCCGAATTTCTCCACATTCTCGTCATAATAATAAGGAGAAGCGAGAGGCGCGCCGGTGTTGTCAAGCATCACATAGTATGGCTGCGAGTTTGCGGCGAATTTGTAGCGCTGGAGATAGCTCCATTTGTCGCCGACAGTCTCGAGCTTGATTTTTTTGCCGTTTTCCTCGACAGTAACGGGCGATTCGAGCGCCTTCTTGTCATCTACCATCAGTTTTATCAGCACAAAGTCTTTTTTGATGATGTCGCTGATGACTTCGGTATCAAACACAGCCCCCTCCATCTTGCGGCAGTTGACGCATCCGTAGCCCGAGAAGTCAATGAGCACGGGGCGGTTATTCTCAGCGGCATAGCGCATACCTTCGTCATAGTCGTCAAACTCCTTGAACTGTCCGCCGGCATAGAGATTGAAATCCTGAGTGTAGAGCGGCGGCACGAATGCGCTAACGCTCTTGAGGGGAGCGCCCCACAGACCGGGCACGAGATATACGGCAAAGCTGAGCGACACCAGAGCCATAAAGAATCTGCCGATTGACACATACTCAACCGGAGAGTCATGGCTAAACCGGAGCTTGCCGAGAAGATACATGCCGAGAAGCACGAAAATAACAACCCAGAGCGAAACAAACACCTCGCGGTCAAGAATACCCCAGCCGTAAGCGAGGTCAGCCACGGAGAGGAATTTCAGCGAAAGGGCAAGCTCGAGGAAACCGAGCACAACCTTAACCGAGTTGAGCCATCCGCCGGAGCGAGGCATCTCTTTCAGCCATGACGGGAATATGGCAAACAGGGTGAAGGGAATGGCAAGAGCCAGCGCGAAAGCGCCCATGCCTATAGCGGGGCCGGTGATGTCGCCCACAGAGGCAGCCTCGACAAGCAGAGTGCCGATAATCGGTCCTGTGCAGGAAAAAGATACCAGCACAAGAGTGAAAGCCATGAAAAAGATGCTTATAAGTCCGGTAGTCTTTTCCGCCTTGCTGTCAACCCCGTTGCTCCATTTCGACGGCAGCTTGATGTCAAACGCGCCGAAGAAAGAGATTGCGAATACAACAAGGAGCAGGAAGAATATGAGGTTGAACACCGCATTTGTCGCGAGGTCATTGAGCTTGCTGGCGCCGAAGATAAGAGTAATGGCGAGACCGAGCACAAGATAGATGACAATGATGCCTCCGCCGTAAATCACAGCATCGCGCACTGACTTGCCCTTAGAGCCGTTTTTCTTCAGGAAGAAGCTGACGGTAAGGGGAATCATGGGCCATACGCAGGGGGTCATCAGTGCGATAAGACCACCGATAAAGCCCCATATAAATATGTACCACCAGGAGGAATCGGCAATGGTG
>JAIDJW010000035.1 GCA_029052015.1 Paramuribaculum sp.
CGCTCACACCCTCCTTTTTCTGATGACGTGTAATTATGTTTATAGAACCGCCCATGGCATTGGAGCCGTAAAGAATAGATGAAGGTCACTTTACTACTTCTATACTCTCCACACCGTTTGCAACGTAGGTGTCTGCAAGCGAATGACCGAACACCCCTGCCCACTGCGGCTGCCCGTCTATCATGAAAAGCACCTTGTTGCCCTGGCCGACACCTCGGATGTTTACAGTGCCGGCACTGCCGCCGCTCACTCCATAGCCTGCCATGCCGCGCTCGGTCACAAACACTCCGGCAACCTTGTTGACCAGCACCGGCAGCAGGGAAGTCTCAGCCGTCTCATTTATCTGCTCCTCGCTTATCTGGGTCACATCAAGAGGAAGCAGCGCAGGGTTCACCTTTGCCGGCGCGGTCACTATCACTTCTCCAAGTTTTACTGTGTCCTTAAGAGTTTCCTGAGCGTTAAGTCCTGCCACAGCCGCAGCGCATAGCAAGGTTACGGATATATATCTTGAAAACATAATGTGAATAATCTTTTTGCAGTTATGAAGTGTTATCAAAGCAACGACAAAATTAATCAATATTCATAACTATCTATCGTAATAAACACCTGTTTCACTGCCCAATTTCACTGATATGCCTACCACCGATATAGATTTCTTCAACAGCATAGCTCCAAAATGGGATCTGATGGAGAAAAATTCCACTCCGACCCGCGTTTGCAGCATACTCAATAAGATTGGTATACCTGCCGGGGGTGACATACTGGACCTCGGCACCGGAACAGGAGTGCTCATTCCAGCCCTATGCTCCGGGATAGGCGATGAAGGGTCGGTGACAGCAGTGGATTTCTCGCAGGAGATGCTCAAAATCGCCCGTCAAAAATGTGCGGGACTGCCAAACGTATGTTTCCTGAATATTGATTTCGAAGATGAGGCTATCGAGGGAAAATTCGATCTCATAACCATGTACTGCGTATATCCGCATCTTCACGCGCCGCTTTTCACCCTGCGCAGACTGATTGACAATAATCTGAGAAAGCACGGCAGAATCGTCATTGCCTTTCCCACCGATGAGAAATTTATAAACCGGGTGCATGGACACAAGAAAATAGATAGCGAGCAGCTGCCCCCAGCGCCATGTCTCGCGCAGTTGCTATGTCGTGCCGGATTCAACGCGCGATGCCTGTCATACTCCCCCACCTCTTATATAATAGAGATTGCGGCATGATTACCCCCTTTTTTTCTTGGTGCTGTGGCTGCGAAGTAATATCTTTGCCGCATGGCACAGCACAACAAAACAGGCGAATGGGGCGAAACTATAGCTCGCGAATATCTCATATCCAAAGGATATGCCATACTTGACACCAACGCACGCTACGGCAAAAACGAACTTGACATCATTGCCGAGCACGCCGACAGGATTGTATTTGTTGAAGTAAAGACCCGAAGCACAGACGAATATGACCCGGTCGATGCAATCGACATGAAAAAGATACGACATTTATGCCGAGGTGCAGAATCATATATCATAAGCCACAACATCCCCCATCAGGTGCAGTTTGATGTAGTGGTTGTTATCGGCACACCCGAAACAAACTACAGGATAGAGCATTATCCGGACGCGTTCATGCCTCCTTTGTCGGGGATATAAACCATTAACAATTTTTACAAAATTGTATTTTGTACAATCTTATAATTATTATAACTTTGTAATCGAAATAAAGAAACAATGATGCATAGCACCACCGCCAGAAATCTCACATCAGAATCCATGGACCTCATCGGCAGATGCGGACTACGGCTCTCTTCCCAAAGGATAGCGGTTGCGTCATACATTCTTTCTCACCGCACTCATCCCACCGCCGATGAGATTTTCAACGCACTCAAACCCGACCATCCCACCCTTTCGCGCACAACAGTCTACAACACACTGAGGGCGCTTGTAGAAAACGGAGCGGTCAAAGAATTGTCGATAGACCCCGGATTGTCACGCTTCGATGCGACGACAGAGCCTCACACCCATTTCCGCTGCACCTGCTGCAAACGCATATTTGATCTGGAAATGGCAAGCCCTGCCACTCCCGACGGATTCAAAGTCTACGAAATCCAGGTTTACATGACGGGCATCTGCCCTGACTGTCGCCGATTACAATTAAACAGTATTCAATCATAAACTTACGTATAATTATCAACCAAAACTCAAAACCATTATGACAAAGAAATTCATCTGCACAGTATGCGGTTATGTTCACGAAGGCAACGAAGCTCCTGAAAAGTGCCCCCTCTGCGGCGCACCCAGCAGCAAATTCAAGGAACTCACACCCGACGAAGCCCTCAAGTTCGTGACCGAGCATCAGATAGGCGCAGCCAAAGGCACCGACGAAGAAATGATTGCAGACCTCACCGCGCATTTCAACGGCGAATGCTCGGAGGTTGGAATGTATCTCGCAATGTCACGTCAGGCCGACCGCGAAGGCTATCCCGAAATCGCAGAAGCCTTCAAGCGCTACGCTTTTGAGGAAGCCGAGCACGCAGCAAAATTCGCTGAACTCCTCGGAGAATGCGTTTGGGACACAAAGACAAACCTCGAGAAGCGTATGGCAGCAGAGGCCGGCGCAAACGCCGACAAGATGCGCATCGCCGCACGCGCAAAACAGCTC
>JAIDJW010000036.1 GCA_029052015.1 Paramuribaculum sp.
CTCTGGGCACCATCAAGAGCCGCATCTTCTTCGCCCGCCAGCAGCTCCAGACCCGCTTCGCCGACTATCGCTGAACAGAGCGCCCTGACATAAAGTGACACTAACAATAATGCTTCTTCTTTCTGATTGAAATAAAACACACATCCCTGTATATCATAGACATCTATTCAAAAAACGTAACCGAAATTCAAGTGTCAAAATCGCCTGCTGAATATGCAGGCGATTTTTATTTACTAACACTAAAATATGTGTAAGTATGTGACATTTTTAGGGAAAGTTCCGAAAAAATGCTGTAACTTTGCATCGGACAAGAAGAGTGTCGTCCACACGTTTTTCAGAATATAGGAACTGGGGTCTCGCCCGAGCAGGGAGAGATTCTTTCTTTTATTCTGTTCTGACAATTACATTACAATCAATCAAACTACGAGACATGGCTATAACTTACATGACCAAAGAAGGTTATAAGAAGAAAATGGAAGAAATCGCCTACCTTGAATCCGTGAAACGCCCCGAGATTTCAAGAGCTATCGGTGAGGCACGCGATAAAGGTGACCTTTCGGAAAATTCGGAATATGATGCCGCCAAGGAAGCACAAGGCTTGCTGGAGATGAAAATAGCACAGCTTAAGGACCTTGTTGCCAACGCACGCATCATTGACGAGAGCACCCTAAACAATGAGGAAGTGCAGATACTCAACAAAGTGAAAATCAAGAATACAGCAAACGGCATGACCATGGAATACACCATAGTGGCCGATAGCGAGGCAAACCTCAAGGAGAAAAAAATCGGATCAAGCACCCCCATTGCCCAGGGACTTCTCGGTCATAAGCTCGGCGAAATCGTGGAGATAAAGGTGCCCGCCGGACTTATGAAATTTGAAATCGTTGAAATAAGTTTCTGATAATGGCTTCAATATTCACTAAAATCATCAACGGCGAGATTCCCTGCTATAAGATAGCCGAGGATGACAGACACTTCGCCTTTCTGGACATCAATCCGGTGGCTGCCGGCCACACTCTTGTGGTGCCCAAACATGAGGTAAGCTATCTTTTTGACCTGGATGACGACGAGTACGTTTCGCTCGAGCTGTTTGCAAAAAAAGTAGCCAAAGCTATCGAACAGGTCATTCCATGCAAACGCATAGCCGAGGCGGTGATAGGCCTTGAGGTGCCTCACGCCCATATCCATCTCATTCCCATCAACAGCGAAGGCGACATGGACTTCCGCCACAAGCAGCAGCTGTCGGTCGAAGAGATGAAAACCATTGCCGAGAAGATAAGCGCGGCTGTTAAATGATCATTTTATCACTATAATATCATGAAAATTATTCTCAAGGCATTTGTTTTGCCGCTTATAGCAGTGAGCATAGCGGTGGGATGCTCTGATAAAAAAGCCGGTGAAGCGGCTGACAGAGAGTTTGTGACTGTTCGTGACGGTGAATTTTACATAGGCGATTCGCTCTATCGCTTTGTCGGCGCCAACTTCTGGTACGGAGGGCTTCTCGGCTCTGAAAAATACGGCGACAGAGAGCGCCTGGGACGCGAGCTCGACTATCTCAAGAGCATAGGCATCACCAATCTCCGCGTGCTTGTGGGAGGTGATGGCGAAACCGGTGTGGAATCACATATAGAACCGGTGCTTCAGACAGCTCCGGGTGTCTACAACGACACACTCCTGCAGGGACTTGACTATTTCCTTGCAGAGCTTGAGAAGCGCGACATGACCGCAGTGCTTTATCTCAACAACTCCTGGGAATGGAGCGGCGGCTACAGCACATATCTTGAATGGACAGGCCACGGCACTGCTCCGCTGCCGAAGGACGGCTACAGGGAGTTTGTGGAATATGCCAGCCGGTTTGTGCTTGACGACAGTGCCAAGCAGCTTGCTCTCAATCATGTGCGCAATATAGTCAGCCGCACCAACAGCGTCACCGGCGAACCCTACTCACAGTCGCCGGCAATCATGTCCTGGCAGATAGCCAACGAGCCGCGCGCATTCAGCAGAGAGGGCAAAAGAGCCCTCGCCGACTGGCTGCGCACTACCGCACGCACTATCAAGGAGATTGACAGCAATCACCTTGTGTCCACCGGCAGCGAAGGCAAATATGGCTGCGAGGTTGACCTTGACCTGTGGGCAGAAATCCACAACTATCCCGAAATCGACTACGCCAACATACATATCTGGCCCTACAACTGGAACTGGATAAGGAAGGACACTCCCGCGGGAGTGCATGAGGATGTCGACTCCGCCTGCAAGTATACACTCGCTTACATCGACGAGCATTACAACAAGCTCGCCGGCGCCAAACCTATCGTGCTCGAGGAGTTCGGCTATCCGCGCGACAGCATGGCAATAGCACCGGGCAGCCCCACTACAGGTCGCGACCGCTACTATGAATATGTATTCTCAATCATACGCGATTCCGGCAAAATTAATGGCTCCAACTTCTGGGGCTGGGGCGGCTTCGCGCAGCCGGCTCACCGCACTTGGCAGCCCGGCGACGATTACTCCGGCGACCCCGCGCAGGAGGACCAGGGGCTGAACTCAGTGTTCGCTGCCGACTCCTCAACTATCGCCATAATTACCAAAATGACTCAATCGCTTAAGAAATGAAAGCATTATATACAACCATGATCGGAGCGCTTACCATGATGGCAACTTACAGCTGCAACGGCAGCAGCTCGAAAACAGCCGCCGACAGCGATTCGATTACCGCGGCGCAGGCACTTAGGGCGCGTCTTGACAGCGTGAGCGCTTCCGGCAAAATAATTTTCGGTCATGACGATGACCCTGTCTATGGTCACACATGGGTGGGTGACGAAGGCCGCTCAGATATACTTGAAATAGTAGGTGATTATCCCGGTGTAATGAACTGGGACCTTGGCGGCATCGAGCTTGGTGACTCGGTGAACCTTGATTCCGTGAGCTTCGAGCGCATGCGTGCCGAAGTGATAGCGCAGGATGCCCGCGGAGGCATCAACGCTTTCAGCTGGCACTCTGTCAATCCTGTTGACGGCATGAACAGCTGGGCTTGCGAGGACACCACCATAGTGGCTCAGATTCTCAACAATCCCGAAGTCAAAGCCCGTTTTGACGAGCAGGTAAGGTCTGTTGCCCGCTTCATGAACTCGCTAACTGACACACAAGGCAATAAGATAGGGGTGATACTCCGCCCTTGGCATGAGCACACCGGCTCATGGTTCTGGTGGGGTGAGAAGCAGTGTACTGTCGACGACTACAAGGCTCTCTGGGCCGAGACACGCCGCATCATGGATGAGGAAGGGGTCGACAATGTGCTCTGGGCTTACTCGCCCGACAGAGTGACAAGCGATGACCAGTATCTCGAGAGATACCCCGGCGATGAGTTTGTGGATATTATGGGTGCGGATGTGTACGCATACAATGCTGAAAAAGGTGTTGACCAGTATCGTATGGCCGTGGCCTCTACACTTGGAGCGGCAACACGCGCGGCAAATGACCGCGGCAAACTTGTGGCGTTTACCGAAACCGGACTCGAAGGCGTGACAATGCCGACATGGTGGACCGAGGTACTCCTCCCCGCCGTCAAGGAGTGGCCCGCGGCATACGTTGTTGTGTGGCGCAACGCCCACGACAAACCCGGTCATTTCTTCGCGCCTTATCCCGGACATGAGAGCGCCGACAATTTCAAGGCGTTTCATGCCGACAGCACGACGCTCTTTGCCCGTGACCTCAACGAAATCCGCTGATAAGTTTTTTTACACACATATACTATAGTACTATTATAATCAGAATGCAATCTTTTGAAGAACGCAAAAAGCAGGTCGAGAGTGAATATGAATCTCTAATTGCCCGCGTGAATGCTCCCGCAGGGGGCAACGGGGTGTACACTCGCTACAAATATCCCATTATTACAGCCGAGTGCGTGCCACCGTTGTGGAAATATGACTACAACCCCGCTACAAACCCATATTTCATGGAGCGTATCGGCGTCAACGCCACCCTCAATTCCGGAGCCATAAAGCTGAACGGAAAATACTATCTGATGGTGAGGGTTGAAGGCATGGACCGCAAGTCCTACTTCGCGCTCGCCGAGAGCGAGGACGGCATCAATCATTTCCGCTTTGTCGGCCGTCCCATCACTATGCCCGACACCGACAATCCCGGCACCAATGTGTACGATATGCGTCTGACGGCCCATGAGGACGGCTGGATTTACGGTCTCTTCTGTGTTGAGCGTCACGATGACTCCCAGCCGGGTGACCTGTCGGCAGCTACAGCAGCCTGCGGTATTGCCCGCACAAAAAACCTTGTGGATTGGGAGCGTCTGCCTGACCTGCAGAGCAAGAGCCAGCAGCGCAATGTGGTGCTGCACCCGGAGTTTTACAACGGCAAGTATGCTCTTTACACCCGCCCGCAGGACGGATTCATTGACACCGGCAGCGGCGGCGGCATCGGTTGGGCGCTTGTTGACGACATGACTCATGCTGTTGTGACTGACGAGGTAATCATTGACCCGCGTTACTATCATACTATCAAGGAAGTTAAAAACGGCGAGGGACCCCACCCCATCAAAACCGATCGCGGATGGCTGCACCTCGCTCATGGAGTGAGAAACACCGCTGCCGGACTGAGGTATGTGCTTTACCTCTACGTCACTGACCTCAAGGAGCCTTGGCGCGAAATCGCGACTCCCGGCGGATACTTCATGGCGCCTGTCGGCGACGAGTACACCGGTGATGTAAGCAATGTGCTGTTCTCCAACGGCTGGGTTGCCGACGAGGACGGCAGAGTGCTGATTTATTACGCATCGAGCGACACCCGCATGCATGTGGCGGAGTCAACGGTTGACAGGCTTCTCGATTATTGTTTCAACACTCCGGCAGACGGACTCATAACCGCCCAGAGTGTGAAAGCGATAAACCGCCTCATCGACTCCAACCTCGAATATCTCAAAAAATAACCCTTGCCTCTCTCCTCACCTTCCCTCCTCCTTGAGCTTTAACCCTTAAATCTGACTTATGGCACCCTTAAAAGAGAAAATCGGCTATGGTTTCGGCGACATGGCTTCGTCGATGTTCTGGAAGGTATTCAGTTATTACCTGCCTTTCTTTTATTCAAACATCTTCGGACTTTCGCTCGTAGACGCGGCGACTCTTGTACTTGTCACCCGCCTCTGGGATGCCGTGTCAGACCCAATGATGGGAATAGTTGCGGACCGCACCAACACCCGCTGGGGCAAGTACCGCCCGTATCTGCTATGGGTGGCGGCACCGTTCTCCATCTGCGGCATACTGCTGTTTACCACTCCCGACTGGAGCTATGCCGGCAAACTGATATGGGCATACGTCACATATATCCTGATGATGACGGTCTATACCGGCATAAATGTGCCTTACGGCGCCATGCTCGGAGTTGTCAGCGATAATTCCCGCGAAAAAACGGTTTTCTCTTCTTTCAGGATGTTTTTCGCCTATGCCGGTTCGTTTATAGCTCTCGCTGCCTGGGAGCCGCTCTGCTCAATGTTCGAGAAGTCATTCGGCTACTCCATGCAGACAAGCTGGCAGTTTGCCATGATAGTGATAGCCGCGGCATGCTTCATCCTGTTTCTCTGCTGTTTCAAGCTCACCCGCGAGAGGGTGCGCACAGTGTCCACAACCAGTATCGGCAACGATTTCAAGGCGTTGTTGAGCAATCGTCCTTGGTGGCTGCTTATCGGCGCGGCACTTTCATATAATCTCTTCTGCACGGTGCGCGGAGCGAGCGTGGCTTATTTCTTTGCCGATGTCATCGGCGGTGACGCCCATCTGTTCATCTTTTCCATCTCGCTTCTTTTCTATTCGGGGCTTTTCCTGAGCATCGGCGAGGTGGCAAACATGGTAGGCGTTGCGCTGACCGTGCCTGTCGCTGCTGCCCTTGGCAAAAAGACCACATTTATTATTGTCAATGCCTGCCTTATCGTGCTGAGCGTAGCATTCTTCTTCGTGCCCGTCAATGCTGCCGGCTACTGGTGGATGCTTCTGCTTCAGATTCTCATCTCCGTGCTCACCGGCATAATGAGCCCTCTTGTGTGGTCAATGTATGCTGATGTGAGCGATTACTCGGAACTTAAAAACCACACGGCGTCTACCGGTCTCATATTCTCCTCATCGTCGATGGCGCAGAAATTTGGCGGGGCGATTGGCGGCGCTGCTGTGCTCTGGCTGCTTGACGCCTGCGGCTACATCACGGCTGACGGTGGGGCCGAGGCAGCCCAAAGCGCTTCCGCTCTCTCATGCCTGTGGATGCTGATGACATTCATACCCGCGGGTGTATCTCTCCTTGCAATAATTGTGGTGTCGTTCTATCCCCTCACTACAGAAAAAGTGGAAAATATAGTGGCGCAGCTCAAGATTCAGAGAGAGAATACCAAAGATACGCCCCAACAAGATGAAATGACAGATTTCGCAAATACCAACTCATGATTTCAGAAGAACTCAAAAACAGTTTTGCCAAAGAGCTTTCAGATAATCTTAACAATAATATTCTGCCATATTGGCTTGACAATATGACCGACCCCGCAGGGGGATATTACGGCAGGCGAGACGGATATGACACCCTCCATCCGGAGGCTCAGCGCGGCGCTATACTGAACGCGCGCATACTATGGACGTTCTCTGCCGCGTACATCTCAACCGGGCGTCAGGATTGCCTCGATGCCGCCACGCGCGCCAAAGACTATATTCTCGCGCATTTCATCGACAAGACCAATGGAGGGGTGTACTGGTCGCTTGACGCTGACGGAAGCGTTGCCGACAGCAAGAAGCAATTCTATGCGATAGCGTTTACTGTTTACGGACTTGCGGAGTACAACCGCGCCACCGGTGACGAGGAGGCTCTATCCACCGCAATCGCGCTCTTCCGCGCCATAGAGACCCATAGCCGCGACAGAGCCAAGGGCGGATACCGCGAGGCTGCTACCGCCGACTGGCAGCCGATAGAGGATATGCGCCTGAGCGACAAGGACGCGAATTTCAGCAAAACCATGAACACTCACCTTCATATTCTTGAGGCATACACCGCGCTGCTGAGAGTGTGGCGCACCGAGGAGAGTGTCGAGGCCACTAAATATGCGCTTGAAATAATACTTGACCGCATAACTGATGCCAAAACCGGTCATCTCGGTCTGTTCTTCGATGATGAATGGGTGCGTCAGGATGCAGAGCAGTCATTCGGTCACGACATAGAAGCTTCATGGCTCATGCTTGAGGCAGCGGAGGTTATCGGCAAGCCGGAGCTTTACACAAGGACGCTTGCCGCCACGCGCCGAATGGCAGATGCCGCCCTTGAAGGATTGTGTGCTGACGGCTCAATGGTTTACGAGCGTCATGGCAACGGCGCCTACGACAACGAGAAGCATTGGTGGGTGCAGGCAGAGGCTGTTGTCGGTCAGGCGTATCTCGCCCGCTACCACGGCGTAGCCAAAGGCTGGGACGGGGCGTGGAAAACATGGGGCTATATCCGCAACTATCTCGTGGATGTCAACGAAGGCGAATGGTATTGGAGCCGTCTCGCAGACGGTAGTGTAAACCGTGCCGAAGACAAGGCGGGATTCTGGAAATGTCCCTACCACAACGGCAGAATGTGCATGGAAACCCTGCGTCTGCTCTCTGCCGAGGCATTATAAACAGCTATTCTTTAATATCTTCCCATTCGATATCCGTCACCTGCTCTTCGGTGACGGTCCGGCTGCTCTGCTGCGAGTCGTTTTCCTGCTTTATCGTGCATGAAATTTCCTCGTAGGCAACGTACTCACCCATATCTTTGGTGAAAACCTTCTTTTTGGGTGCGGGATTTTGAGAGCCGCGCGATTGGGAGCCGCGCCCATACGGGCGTCCCTGTGCGGACTGTGCGCGGGAATATGCATCGCGCATTGCGCGGCGATATTTCCTGTAGATCATGAACATCCTGAATACAGGACGCAGCAGGAAAAACAGTAATATAATAAGGAGAAGTCCTAAGAATGACATAGTAATTATAAGGAGGTAGTGTGACAATAAAACGCCGGCGCAGCTCTGTTGTTCATGCCCTGCGGCTCACCGCCGACATGATGATATACAGCAGCACTGTCCACGCGAAGCCGGTTACGCCCTGGAATATCACGAAAACCACGGCGGCAAGCAACAGCAGGTAGCGCTTGTAGTTGCTCTTCCAGTCAAAGGAAGTGAATTTGAGTGAAAACATCGGCAATCCGCACACCATAAGGCTCGAAAGCAGTACTGTAATCACTGCGAGAGCGATATCGCCGGGATAGGCGTAGGTGTGAATCCATGCCACGGTGCCGATCCAGAACAGGGCATTCGCCGGTATGGGGAGCCCGATGAAAGAGGTGGTCTGACGGTCATCGACATTGAATTTCGCGAGGCGAATGCCGCCGAAAATCACTATGATGAGCGCTATGTATGCCCAGGCGCTGCCGGGTGAGAAGCTGCTGATGGTGTTGAACATCAGCAGTGTCGGTGCGAGACCGAAACTTATCAGGTCGGAAAGCGAGTCAAGCTCCTTGCCGATTTGGGAATAGGCATGGAGGAGTCGCGCCATGGCGCCGTCAAGAAAATCAAACACCGCCGATGCGCCTATGAAGATAAATGCCCACTGATATCCCGCAAGACCTGCCATAATCTCTTCATTTCTGAATGCCATTATGCAGGCGAGGGCGCCGCACAGCATATTCAGACATGTAATGGCATTGGGAATATTGGCTTTAATATATCGAAACATCATGCTTCTTTTTGAGGTCTTAATTTTGCCACTTCAGTGATGCCGCCGGTGGTCTTGTCACCTATTTTGACAAGCACCTTTGCATCAAGAGGCAGAAAAATATCAACTCTGGAACCGAATTTTATAAATCCGAGATGCTCCTCTACTGTTCCCCGCTCGCCGGCCTCGGCGTAGGTGACAATGCGCCGTGCAACCGCTCCGGCTATCTGGCGCACAAGTATCTCCTGACCGTTGTCGGCACGCATGAGAATTGTCGAGCGTTCGTTGTCCGTGCTTGACTTGGGAAGGTATGCCGACATGAAGCGTCCAGCATGGTGACGCACGAGGAGCACTTCACCGTTTACCGGAAACCAGTTGGCATGCACATTGAAAACGCTCATGAACACCGAAAGCTGTATAGCCTTGCGGTGGAGGCATTCGCCTTCATACACCTCTTCGAGTGCCACAACGGTGCCGTCCACCGAGGAAACGACCGTGTCCTTGCTGTCGCCGGGGAAGTGACGGCGTGGCGAGCGGAAGAAGTTAAGGACAAGAAGATAGAGAATGCCTGAAATCACGGAAAAGACAATAGGTATTGCTGCCGGACGGATAAACATCCATGCGGAAGCGTTGATAACCCCGAGTATAAGCAGCAGGATAATCAGTATATTCGTGCCTTCTCTGTGAATTTTTACTTTCATATAGGTCAGGTGCTCCTGAAACAATTCACAAAGATACTATTTTTTTTTGAATAGTGCTGAAAATGCAGTCAACTATATAAAAAACTGCGGGTAAAGAGTGAGCTGAAAAGGCGGGGAGCAGTTAGCTATGGGGCGGCGGTTTGCAACCGCCCGGTTGGTGGGCAATGAGATTAAACACCGGGGGGTAAACAGCCCGCACAAATGCGCCACCGTAAAATTAAATTT
>JAIDJW010000037.1 GCA_029052015.1 Paramuribaculum sp.
CCAGTGAACCCTCTGCGCATAAACAGGCCGTAGCGGCCGAAATTGGTGAGGGACGAGTGTATGACCATATTGCAATTCTCTATTTTTGAAAAAGGCAGCGCGCGCACTGCACGGGTGCAAATTTACTCAATTATTTCCGTAGGGCAGGGCTATTGTTGGAGTTTAAGACAAAAAATTGTGCTTTTGCACTATATATAAAACAAACATCCCCGCGACACAAAAGGGTCGCGGGGATGACAATTTAAAACAGATTCATTTATATCTTGCCCAACGAATAAGGTCCTTTATCGTCGGTTTCTTGCCGTACATGAATATGCCTACTCTGTAAATCTTGGCGGCAACCCATACCAGAGCGAAAAATGACAGATACAATATCACAAGCGATACCGCTATCTGCCATCCGGGAATGCCGGAGGGTATTCGAGCCATCATTACCATAGGTGATGTAAACGGAATGTAGGACATCCAGAGCGACAATGGAGAGCTCGGGTCACTTGCAGCGGTCATGCCGAAGATTATACCTATAATAATAGGGAATATTACAAACGACTGGAGCTGGCTTGCGTCCTGTATATTGTCGACCGATGAACCTATGGCCGCATAAATGGCGGAGTAGAGCAGGAATCCGCCGATGAGGAAGAGAATCAGCAGTCCGAAGAGCTGGAGGATATAGCTGACATTACCCATTATGGATATTGCCTGCAGAAGATCCATGTCGGTGGTGGCTGTGTTGACATCAAGAGTGCCGGCATTGAGAGCGGCCATTTCAGCGCTGACATCGGCAGGCATGATGGAGGGTAGTACAAATGCCGATATCGCTGCTATAAGCACGCCCCATATCACTATCTGCGTCACCGCCACAAGACAGATGCCGAAAATCTTGCCGAGCATAAGCTGGGTCGGACTTACAGATGACACCACTATCTCAAGCACCCTGTTGTTTTTCTCCTCGATGATACTCGTCATCACCATCTGTCCGTAAAGCAGCAGACACATATATAGCAGGAATGTAAGCGCAACTCCGAGGATATAGCTAAGCGCCGTGGATGACTGGTTGTCACCATCCTCGCGGTCATTGCGTATGTTCTGGAGCTTTACATCGCTATGTATCTGCTCCATTATCGTGCCCAGATTCTCGATATTGTACTCTTTCAGCCGCTTTTGCTCGATAATATCGTCAATATTCGAGGTTATCGCGATTTCAAGACTCAATGACGATGCGCCGTTGGAATATAGTCTCACTGCCTTACTGCCGTTTTCCACATCTGCGGGAATATAAAGCACGCCGCTTATATCTGTGCGGTTGAGAGCGGAGTCAAGCGAAACACCCGCGATAGAAAACACTGTTTTCTCATCGCTTTTCAGTGATTGTGCTATAAAGCCGCTGTCGTCCACAACAAGTATGTTGCGCGTCTCGCCTTTGGCTACCGACATTATCAGAGCGGGCGCGCACGCCAACCCGAGCATCAGCAGCGGCATCAGCAGCGTGGTGATTATAAAACTTTTTTTGTGGACGCGCTCCATAAACTCGCGTCCGATAACTATTCCTATTTTTGAATTCATAATCAGTTCAGTTTTCCACAGCTGTGGCATCGGAGGAGCCTACTGTGCGTATGAAAATATCGTTCATTGAAGCCATCACTTCGTTTATGCCGGCAATGGCTACGGCTGGATTGGCGGCGCTGATGACATCGCGCAGGGTAGAGTCATCGTTGATGAGCAGTCTGAGTGACGAGCGCCCTTTGGGAGCCTCTGTGACATCAAACTCGCTTGCGATATTCTGTAAGGCGTTCATCAGCACTCTGGGGTCTCCCTCGAAAGTGATGTCATATCTGCCGTCGGAAAATCTGCGGCGTATATCGTCCACATTGCCTGTAAGGATATTGTGCCCGCGATTAATCAGGGTGATGTTGGCGCAAAGCTCCTCGACGGATGCCATATTATGAGTAGAAAAGATGACAGTAGAGCCTTCGTCGCGCAACCGCAGTATCTCGTCGCGGAGCAGGTTGGCGTTTATCGGGTCGAAGCCGGAAAACGGCTCGTCGAAAATCAGCAGCTTCGGGCGGTGGAGCACCGTGATGATAAACTGCACTTTCTGTGCCATGCCTTTGGACAGCTCCTCTACTTTTTTGCCCCACCATGAGCCAATGTCGAAGCGGTCAAACCATTCTTTTAGGCGGCGTGTGGCGTCGGCGCGGCTGAGACCTTTGAGTCTGGCGAAAAACAGAGCCTGTTCGCCTACTTTCATCTTCTTGTAAAGACCTCTCTCTTCCGGCAGGTAGCCTATGTGTTCTACATCGTCGGCGGTCAGTGGGTGACCGTTGAAAGTCACTATGCCGCTGTCGGGAGCGGTGATATGGTTTATTATTCTTATAAGAGTGGTCTTTCCTGCCCCGTTGGGACCGAGAAGACCGTACACTGTTCCCTCGGGCACCTCCAGGCTCACATTGTCGAGAGCCTTGTGACCGGTGTACGCCTTTGTTACATTTTCAACTGTGAGTAGATTCATTCAAATTAAATTATGTTGTATGTAATATTTGTTCTCTCTCGCTCTTTCCGAAGAAACGGTCGACAATTACGGCGATTGCGCCGTCGCCGGTGACATTGCAGGCAGTGCCGAAGCTGTCCATTGCTATGTAAAGAGCTATCATCAGCGCAAGCATACCTTCGTCAAAGCCGAGAATACTGCTCAGAAGTCCAAGCGAAGCCATGATTGCGCCGCCAGGAATTCCAGGAGCTGCGACGATAGTAACTCCAAGCATGGTTATGAAATGGGTGAATACTCCCAGATCGTAGGGAATATCCTGAAGTATCATCATGGCGAGAGCACACGCCACGAGTTTGAGGGCGCTGCCGCTCATGTGGATTGTGGCGCACAGCGGCACAACGAATCCGGCAACATCCTCGCTTACGCCCATCTTTATCGTCTGACGCAGCGTTACAGGAATGGTCGCAGCACTGCTCTGTGTGCCGAGGGCGGTGAAGTATGCCGGGAGCATGGTCCAGAGCATCTTCAGGGGATTGCGCCCGCAGAACATAGAGGCGACGCAGTACTGAAAAAGGAGTATGAACACATGGATGCCGAATATCACCGCAATGACCTTGATAAACGCATTGAGGATAGTTCCCACCTGTCCGGCAACAGTCATATTGACGAATATGCCGAAAATATAGAAAGGCAGCAGCGGTATTATGGCTTTGTTGATGGTCTGGGATACGATGTCCCTGAATTCTGTTGCTCCGCGCTTGAGCACATCGCCCTTGACGAACGCTATGCCGAGTCCGAACATAAACGACAGTGCCAGAGCCGTCATCACCGGCATTATCGCCGGGATAGGCATAGTGAACCACGGCTTTATCTCAACCGCGTCCTCGACCGTCATCAGACCCGGCTCATGACTGAGCATGGCAGGAAACAGCCAGTCGCAGGTGAAATATGAAGTATAGCCGGCAAAAAGTGTGGCACCGTAGGCGAGCAGGGCAGTAGCAAGTAGCATTTTCCCGGCAGCCTTGCCAATGTCGCCGATTGCCGGAGTGACGAATCCGATTATAATAAGAGGTATGAGGAATCCGAGAAAAGCTCCGAACACCTCGTTGAATGTCGCGCAGAGTCGCGCAACCCAATCAGGAGCAATGAATCCGATTCCGATTCCCACGGCTATGGCCACAGCTATGCGCGGCAGCAGTCCGAACTTTATTCTATTCATTTGATAAGTATTTTTTCAGTTTTGTTTCCGCACCGGCGGATATAGATGCCGGGACGCAGGTTTTCGGGATTCACTCTCACACCGCGCAAATCGTAATACTCAGCGGCAGCATTCCCGTTTTCATTGCCGTTGCCTTCAATACGGTCAATTGCCGAGGTGTCTTCAGTGCCTTCGAATGTGCCGGTCAGTCTCATTCCCTCCTCAATCCAGTTGATGTCGAGAAGGAGATTGAAATGGTTGTCCGCGTTGCTGAAACCGTGGATAGTGATATCGAGTGTCATGTCATTGCGGTATTTGATGCCGGAGACTGCGCCGTCGTATGACGTCATGCCGTTTGCGATGGTTGTGAGCGCCACGCCTGGCACTGTTATAGTACGTCCGAGAGCTGCGGCTCTTGATGCAGCGGGGAAGTCTATTCCTTCTACTGTCATGTCGGCTCTGTTGCCGTATGACGGCGAAAGATAGATTGTCACGTTATGTTCACGCTCGCCGCTGCCGTCGGAAGCCGAGGTTTTGAGCACGCCGCTGTAGGCAATTTTCACCGGAGTGGCAGGTTTTTCATTGACATTCGTAAACTTAACGAGGATGGGCACTCTCTTGCTGTCCTCCATAATCCACACCACATCCACATTAACTCTCATGTCGCCGTTAGTTGCTATGGTGCCGTCAATCTTAACGTCAGCAATGATATCACCCTTGGCAAGCGACATCTTTTCTGTCAGACCGGTATAGCGGTCAAAGCCCTCCATCGGTGTGAGAGTCAGTTTGTCCACCCTTATGTCACCGATTATTGCAGGATTACTTGCTGCATCAAGAGCGATGCTGAAGTCGGGCAGAAGGAAGCTGTATTGTCCTTCATCGCCTGTCTGTGCGATCTTTATTGTCGCTTCTTTGCCACCTTCGGTAATGTCATATCCTTCAAGAGCGATGGTGAGTTTGCCGGGATAGGAAATCCACGCGATTTCATTGCGTTTGCCGTTGAATTCAACATTGATGGGTATATCCTCGCCGCCGTCCTGCTTCCAGAGCACCTGGATTGTCATGCGTGCTTTGCCGGATACTTCGATTGTGCCGGTCAGATTAATATCGGCTATAATTTCGCCCTCAAGAAATGACATGGCGCTTACGAACCCTGTGTAGTGAGCAGTGCCGTCAGCCGATTCGCTCACAGTCACATCCTCAACCGTGATATCGCCGAGATTAAGCACCGTACCCTCCATGTCAAGGCTGAAGTCGGGGAGCTTGAAAGTGCATTTGCCATCGATGGCTTCGGTGATAAGCACAGTTGCCGGCTGATTTTCGGCTATGTAGTTGCCGCCCATTTCTATTGACAGCGTGCCGTCATAGTCGCTCCACTCTTCATCTTCCGGCGGGGGGGGGGGGAGAATTGTTGATGTACAT
>JAIDJW010000038.1 GCA_029052015.1 Paramuribaculum sp.
CGGAGACATGAATGCTCACCCGGACGAACCGTCTATCAAGTCGTTTGTAAAGGATTTTACTATTTTGTCCGACACCAAAGCGTTCTCCTTTCCGGCAGACAAACCGGTGGAACTGCTCGACTATATCGCAGTTGACAGCCGCTTTGCCGACAATGTGATTGTCAAGTCAAAATCCATTGTCAATCAGCCGGTGGCATCCGACCATCGTCCTGTTGTAGTCAATCTGCTTCTGAAACAACCCGCCGACAAAATTTTCCGCGTGAAACCCTATCTTCAGAATCCCGTGGACGGTGGAATCACAGTTATGTGGCAAACTACCGTTCCCGCCACCGGCATTGTAGAATTTGGCACAGATCTGACGAATATGAAGCGTGTGCGCACTCTCCTTGACGGTCAGGCAGACTGGGGCACGCAGCACAAGGTGCGTCTGGAAGGGCTTACTCCCGGTCAGAAATACTACTATCGTGTCATATCGCGCGAGATTCTTGAATACGGCGGTTATCACAAGACCTTCGGCGATTCGGCTGTGAGTGAAATCAAATATTTTGTACTTCCGGCAGTCGGTCAGAAGGATTTTACAGCCATTATTTTCAATGACATACACCAGCATTCTGCAACATACAGAGGTCTATGGAAGCAGCTTCGCGGAATTCCTTACGATTTTGTGATTTTCAACGGCGATGTAATCGATGACCCCGACAACCACAACCAGGCGACACGTTTCCTCCGGGAGCTGAACGATGGTGCCGGCGCCGACAGCATCCCGGTGTTCTATATCCGTGGCAACCACGAAATCAGAGGCGCCTACTCGGTTGGGCTACGCGACCTTTTCGACTACGTGGGTGGCAAACCGTACTCCGCTTTCAACTGGGGCGATACCCGCTTTGTGATTCTTGACTGCGGCGAAGACAAACCGGACAGCACCTGGGTGTACTACGGAATGAACGATTTCACCAGACTGCGCATGGAGCAGGCGGATTTTCTCAAAAAGGAACTCGCTTCAAAAGAGTTCAAGAAAGCGAAACGCAGAGTACTTGTGCATCATGCACCGGTCTATGGTCTTGAAGTGGACTACACTGACTATAATCCGTGCCTTGAGCTATGGGGACCTCTGCTTGAGAAAGCGCCGTTTGATGTGGCAATCAACGCCCATACCCACGCCTACGCATATCATCCCCGCGGCACCAAAGGCAACAACTATCCGGTGGTTGTCGGCGGCGGTTACCGTCCGGAGGAGGCGACCGTGATGATTTTATCTAAAAAAGGCGACAGTCTCACACTCAAAGTGCTTGACATAAACGGCAAGGAGTTGCTGAACACCGCATTGTGATGATATGGAGAGCTTCAGCGGAGAGAACATACTTCTTTTAGGGTCAATCCTGCTTGTAGCAGGCGTCCTCATCGGCAAGTCGAGCTACCGCACCGGTTTGCCGCTGCTGCTTGTGTTCCTTATTGTCGGCATGCTTTTCGGCAGCGACGGTCTGGGCATACAGTTCAGCGACATGCACGATGCCCAGTTCGTAGGCATGGTTGCCCTGTGTGTCATTCTCTTCACCGGCGGTATGTCCACCAGCATCAAGTCTATCCGCCCGGTCATTGCGCCGGGATTGGTGCTGAGTACAGCCGGAGTGCTGCTCACCGCATTGCTGACCGGACTGTTCATCTTCTGGTTGTCCGGCATTTCATGGACAAACATCCACTTTGTGCTACTTCCGTCGCTTCTGCTCGCCGCTACGATGTCATCAACAGACTCGGCATCAGTTTTCGGCATACTCGGCAGCCATAAGGTCGGGCTCCGGTACAATCTCCGCCCTATGCTCGAGCTGGAAAGCGGCTCCAACGACCCGATGGCATATATGCTTACCATCATCCTCATAGCTGTGGTGAACAGCGGCAGCGAAATCTCCGCGGGCAATATCGCATTGCAGTTGCTGCTGCAGTTTGGCGCAGGCACAGCGGGCGGAGTCGGTTTTGGCTATGTCACCCGCTGGCTGATAAGCTGCTATCACAAAATCGGGGCGAAGTCACGCGAAGACATCGGTCAGGCAACAGCCATGATTTCGATACTGATTATCGGCATGGTGTTCCTGACCTTTACCGCTACCACCGCTGTCGGCGGCAACGGCTATCTCGCGGTGTATATCTGCGGCATAGTGCTTGGCAACTCCAGGTTGCACCACAAATGGAGCATTACCAAATTTATGGACGGACTCACCTGGCTCGCTCAGATTGTGATATTCCTGCTCTTGGGTCTGCTCGTCAACCCTCATGAAATGCTGTCGGTGGCTATTGTTTCATTCCTCATCGGCATGTTCATGATTGTAGTCGGGCGCCCGCTGAGCGTGTATCTGTGCCTGCTGCCGTTCAGAAAAATAAACTTGAGGGCGCGCACATTCGTGTCGTGGGTGGGACTGCGCGGAGCCGCGCCGATTATTTTCGCCACATATCCTGTAGTTGCCGATGTGCCCGGAGCCTCACAGATTTTCAACATAGTGTTTTTTGTGACGCTACTGTCGCTTGTGATTCAGGGCACAACCGTGATGTTCATGGCCAGAAAACTCAACCTCATCGAGGCACACACGCCCAGCGAGTCAGACTTCGGAGTGGAGATTTCAAGTGACCTGCCCACCTCGCTCCACACCATAGTGCTGAGCGAAGAGGACCTCGCCGGAGGCAACACTCTCAGTGACATCAAGCTCCCGGTTGGAGGACTGGTGATGATGATACAGCGCGGAAGCAAATACATTGTGCCCAACGGCAAACGCAAGCTCCACGCCGGCGACTCCCTCCTCATCATCCGTGAGGACGACAATCACGCCGACAGATAAGAATCGCAGCGCTTATTTGCGAAACAGACGCACAAGCTCGCCTATCCAGAGTACAACCGAGGTGGAGCCGATGATTATCAGCCAGTCGGTGAGCTTCAGAGGCACGACATTGAAAAATTCTCCACCGACTGTGACTATCAGTATCTGACCCACAAGAATTGCCGTGGCGATAAGGATAAAGCCTCCGCAATCCTTGAAGTGAAATGCCGAGCGGCCTGTCTCGAATGCGCGTGCATTAAACATATTCCAGAACTGTAGAAACACAAATATGGTGAAGAACAGCGACAGCTCATACGGGCTCAGACCGGTGTCGCCACCCATCGCCACTCTGCCTATCTGGGTCAGACTTGTGATGTCAGTGTGCTCCATATAATAAAGTAGCCCTAAAAGCAGCAGGAAAAACACGCCACCGATGCCTATTATCGAGCGCCACATAGGACGGTTGATTATGAATGCGGTGCGTGAGCGTGGCTTATCACGCATCACCGATTCTGTAGGAGGCAGCGAAGCGAGAGCCATAGCGGCAAAAGTGTCCATTATCAGGTTGACCCACAGCATCTGAGTCACAGTCAGCGGCGACTGCATGCCCATAAAAGCTCCGAAAAGCACTATGAAGCTCGCCGCCACATTTACTGTCATCTGGAATAGAATGAAACGCTGGATATTCTGATACAACGAGCGTCCCCACATCACGGCGCGACCTATCGAGGAGAATGAATTGTCAACAATCGTGATGTCTGATGCTTCTTTGGCAACCGAGGTGCCGTCGCCCATCGACAGCCCCACCTGAGCGGTTTTCAGCGCAGGAGCATCGTTTGTACCGTCACCGGTCACTGCCACAACCTCGTTGTTGGCCTGCAACGCCTCCACCAGCCTCTTTTTATCCATAGGGCGCGCGCGTGCTATTATCTTGAAATCCGCAACACGCTCTTTCAGCTCGTCGTCCGAGAGCGCGGCAAACTCATTGCCGGTAATAATATTGGCAGCAGTGTCCTCACTGTCGTTCCACAGTCCAATCTGGCGGCCTATCTCCTTGGCAGTGCCGGGAGTGTCACCTGTCACTATCTTTATTTTTATTCCGGCATCAATCACCTCACGCACTGCGTCTGGCACATCAGCACGCACCGGGTCGGAAATCGCGACGATGCCGATGAAAGTCATACGCTCGGCTACGACTTTGCCATCCGCGATTGTACTGTCACCCGGCTTAAGAACCTGATATGCGAAGCCGAGAGTGCGCATCGCCTGATTCTGATATTCAAGAAGGCGCGCGTCAATCTCAGCTTTTGTCACCCCCGCTGTGTCGGCACACATGCCGAATACGATTTCAGGCGCGCCCTTCACATACAATATGTTTTCGCCGGTAGCGGATTTCACCACCGTTGCCATATATTTGCGCTCTGTGGTGAACGGCAGCTCCTCTACCCTCGCGGCGCCTGAGCGCAGCGAGGCATAATCGGCTCCGCGCTCCCTAAGCCACAGCAGCAGCGCGCCCTCGGTAGGATTGCCGAGCACCTGCGGCTTCTCGCCAGAGAGGTCAAGCTGTGCAGTGGAGTTTACAGCAACGCCCTCATACAGTACCTCGTCTGACGGCTCGCCGAAAAACTCAGCTGCATACACCTGCATCTGGTTCTGAGTCAGGGTGCCGGTTTTGTCCGTGCAAATAACCGTTGTGGCGCCCATTGTTTCGCAGGCGTGGAGCTTGCGCACGAGATTGTTTGTCTTCAGCATCCTGCGCATGGAGTATGCCAGCGAAAGCGTTACAGCCATAGGCAACCCTTCAGGCACGGAAACCACCACAAGGGTAACGGCAATCATCAGAGTCTGGAAGAAATAGGCGAGAAAAGGCACCCAGTCAAAATCGGGCACATTGACAAAGTACATTATCAGTCTGCCGGCGATTATGGCGACGGCGAAGCAATATGAAATTCGGGTTATTAGTTTGCCGAGTCCGTCAAGCTGCTCATTCAGCGGAGTTTTCACGCTGTCGTCAATCTGGGCCGCCTTAAACACCTTGCCATTCTCCGTACGGTCACCCACAGCGAGCACCTTCATCACTCCGTGCCCCTCCATAATCTTGGTGCCGCGCATGACATGGTTTGTCGGGAAAGTCGCATCTGGGTCAAACTGCTCCGGGTCGGTAGATTTGTGGCATATCGGCTCTCCGGTGAGGGTGGATTCGTCTATATTGAGCGCCACAGCCTCAAGCAGCTCACCATCGGCAGGCACCTCCTCTCCGGTGTTGAGGATTACTATATCGCCGACTACTACATCTTTTTTAGGTATCTGAACTGCATTGCTGTCGCGGACAACCTGCACCGGCTCGTCATCATTCACCTGATTGAGGAGCGCGAACTCCTTGTCGGCTTTCTGCTCAAAGAAAAAAGCGAGTCCCGTTGCGAGAATTATAGCCATGAAAATGCCGAGAGGCTCAAAAAACACACCGACACCCAACCCGAGACCCACATATTCGTAACACGAGATGCACAGCGACAGGAAGCACGCCACCGACAGAATTATTATCAACGGATCCTTGAATTTATGAAGAAAACGCATGAATAGCGACTCCCTGGGCGGAGAGGTAAGGATGTTGACACCGTTGGCTTTTCGGCTGTCAATTACTTCGGCGGCTGTCAGACCTTTGTAGCGCTGGACTTGTGACAAAACGATACCTTTTTTAAACGTGTTTAAAATAATAACGCGCAAAGTTACAAAATTATCCAGCCTTATCGAGCCATTATATTCTACCCTCACCCATCTTCACCCATATAGTCCAATGATACAACCGCTTAGGCGTTTATTAAATAATTGTTACAAACAATCAGAAGCGAAGCTGGAGAGTGGCAAGGATGCTGATACTACGGATTTTGAAATAGTATTCCGAGCGGGAAAGGGTGCCATAATTAACATATTGGTAACTGCGACGATTCAGAAGGCTCCCCGACAAATACAATAATTTATCACTCGGAGCCAAAGCTCCGGCATGACTGGTAACAATATGAATATTATCGACAGTTTCCTTCAGAACTTCCGTTCAAGGAAGAATGAAGCCGTTATATTACATACACCGCATGGAGATCTTAACCTCGCCAAAGCCGGCGACCGGAAGAAGTTTCAGCGCACGGTATTTGAGATTCAGCGTGTGACAGACGCACTTACCAAGCAGGATATAGGCGACTGGCGCAAAGCATGGCAGATGGCGCTGAATGTTGACTCTCCAAACCGCGTAAAGCTTTATGATATTTATCGTGATGTGGATACCGATCCACACCTATCCGGATGTACGACCCAGCGACGTGGGTTTGTGATGTCCCGCTCATTCAAGCTCGTTGACGCTTCCGGAGACGAGAATACAGACGCTCTGCATTATTTCGATCAGTCATGGTTCAAGTATCTTCTACGGCTCGCACACGATTCCATCTGGTGGGGACATTCGCTGATTGAACTCGGAGAACTGACACACGATGGTGACGGATGTCTATGCTATGACGGTGTTAGGCTCATTCCCAGAAAGCATGTAATCCCGGAATATCACCGTTGTGTGGTCAATGTCGGCGATGACTGGCACTCCGGTATTGATTACCATGAGGCGCCATATTCGGACTGGGGGATTGAAGCCGGACTTCCGGATGATCTCGGACTGTATCTAAAAGCCGCGCAACAGACCATACCTAAAAAACATGCCAATGCGTTCTGGGATGCGTTTGCTGAAATCTTCGGTATGCCGATGCGTACTGCCCGCACCACCACGCGAATGGAACCGACTCGAAAAAATGATGCGTGATGCCGGCACAGCGCTCTCCATGGTCGCTGGCATGGAAACCGAGATACAATTTGTTGAGTCCGGCAAGGGGGACGCTTTCAATGTTTATGACAAGCGTATCGACCGCGCCAACTCCGAGTTGTCGAAGCTCTCCATCGGTCAGACGATGACCATTGAGGACGGCTCATCGCTCTCACAGTCGGAAACCCACCTCAAAGTGTTTGAGAACATCGTGGAGGCCGACAGCGACATGCTGCGTGACATAGTGAACAATCAGCTCATACCGCGAATGATTAAGCATGGTTTCCCTCTGAAAGGGCTGCGCTTTGAATGGGATGATGCGGCGGACTATACACCGGAGCAACAGATACAGTATGAGACCATAATAGTTATTCTATTGACTGCAAGGATGTTACGCGCTAATCACATTTAACTATATCCGATTGTGGTGACTTTTTAGAAATCAGTGGGATCACCACATTTACATTGCCCCCCACAAAATCAGCCGACCCGTACATGCCCGCAGATATAACGAAAGCAGCCCGGCTATGAGCCGAGCTGCTTTGAAGAAGTTGCCTTGGAAAGATTCGAACTCTCACAGGCGGAACCAGAATCCGACGTGCTACCATTACACCACAAGGCAATACCGGTGTGTTATCTTTCGATTAACGAGTGCAAAGTTACGCGGTTTGTTTGAAACTACCAAACTTTTTGCCCATTATTTTTCAATATTTTTATAACCGGTTGAATATTGGCATTTTACACATAGCCTCGAATAATGCCTTTTTTGGCATTGCGCACAAAGAGTATGATTTCATCGCGCTCTTTGGTTGCAGGGAGTTCGGCTTCTATGCGCTCTACGGCATCGGAATTGTTGAGTCCCGACAAGTAGAGGTAACGGTATATCTCCTGAATCTCACGGATTGTCTCGCTTGTGAATCCGCGGCGACGCAGACCTATGCTGTTGATTCCGGCATAGGCTATTGGCTCGCGGGCGGCTTTTACAAACGGAGGTATGTCCTTGTTGACAAGCGCTCCGCCCTGAAGCATCACATGGGCTCCAATGTGACAGAATTGATGAACAAGTGCGCCTCCGCCTATCCCAGCGAAATTGGCGACAACAACTTCACCGGCAAGCTGCGTTGCATTGCTCATAATAACATTGTCGCCGACAATACAGTCGTGTGCCACATGGCAATATGCCATAATTAGGCAGTTGTTTCCGACAACGGTCTTGCCTCGCGCCGCAGTGCCTCGGTTGATGGTGACACACTCACGGATAACGGTGTTGTCGCCGATTATGGCAAGTGTGTCCTCGCCTTTGAACTTCAGGTCCTGAGGTATGCCGGAAATAACCGCACCGGGGAATATGGTGCAGTTTTTGCCGATACGAGCACCCGCCATGATTGTGACGTTGCTGCCTATGCGTGTGCCTTCGCCGATTTCTACGTTTTCCTCGATTGTCACAAACGGATCAATAACAACGCTGGGAGCAATCTTGGCCGCGGGATGTATGTAAGCTAAAGGTTGTTTCATAAATATATCTGTAATATATTACTTGTTCTTGATTATCTGAGCCATAAATTCGCACTCGCTGACAATTTTTTCGCCGACGAAAGCATAGCCTTTCATCATGGCGCAACCGCGGCGAAGTTCGGTCATGAATGACACATGGAAGATGAGGGTGTCGCCGGGAACCACTTTCTGTCGGAATTTGACATTGTCGATTTTCATGAAATATGTCGAATAGCGCGCGGGGTCGTCAACTGTGCTGAGCACAAGCAGACCGCCGGTCTGGGCCATTGCCTCAATCTGAAGCACTCCGGGAAGAACGGGCTCCTGAGGGAAATGACCGGGGAAGAAGGGCTCGTTGGCTGTGATGTTTTTTACACCTACTATATAGTTGTCGCCTTTCTCGATGATTTTGTCAACGAGAAGCATGGGGTAGCGGTGGGGAAGGAGCTCGCGTATCTGATTGTTGTCCATCAGAGGCTCCTTGTTGGGGTCATAGACCGGTGCCTGAACGTCCTGACGCTTGATTTCCTTGCGGATTTTCTTGGAGAAGGTTGTGTTGATAGAGTGTCCGGGGCGAGTGGCGATTACTTTGCCTTTAAGGGGGCGTCCAATCAGTGCGAGGTCGCCCATTACATCCATGAGTTTATGACGGGCTGGTTCATTTTCAGCCACAAGAGGTTTGTCCTGGATAAATCCGAATTCGGTAACATTCTTATGATGCACGCCCATCAGATCGGCAAGGCGGTCAAGCTCGGGCTGCGCCATAGGAGCGTCATAAATAACAACTGCGTTGTCAAGGTCACCTCCTTTGATAAGGTTGCCCTTGACAAGCGGCTCGATTTCGCGCACAAACACGAAAGTGCGGCTGGAAGCTATCTGCGCGGGGAAGTCTTCTACGCGCTCAAGCGAAGCATACTGGTTTGACAGCACGGGCGAATCGAAGTTGACCATGACATCGATTGAGAAATCATTGTCGGGAAGCACCACGATAGATGCGCCGGTCTCTTCGTCACGCACTTCGATTTTCTGTTTTACTATGTAGAAGTCTTTATCCGCGGTCTGCTCTGTCAGGCCGACGTTTCCGATTTTTTCGCAAAATTCTCTGGCGCTTCCGTCAAGAATGGGCATTTCAGGGCCGTCAATCTTTATAAGGCAGTTGTCAATCCCTGCAGCATAGAGGGCAGCCATAGCGTGCTCGATGGTGCTGATGCTCACTTCGCCTTTTGCAATCACAGTGCCACGGTTTGTTGACTGTACATTCTCTGCAAGCGCGTCTATGACGGGTTCGCCTTCAATATCGGTTCTCTGAAACTTGTAGCCTGTATTGATTTCGGCCGGCAGAAATTCCGCATTTATGACCTTGCCTGTGTGGAGCCCTTTGCCTTGCACTGAAAAGGGCGCGCTGAGTGTTATCTGTTTCATATTTCGGTTATTTTCTATTCAAGTTATTTATCTGTCGCCTCCTTGAGTTTTTTTTCAAGTTCTTCAACCCGGGCATAGAGTCTGGGCAGCCTACGTATAGTCATGGTCTGCTTGCCATATTCGTCAAAGTCCATTGCTGGTGAGCCGAAGAGTCTGGCCCCCGGGGCAACATTTTTAGGAGTGCCGCTCTGGGCAGCAATCTGTGCGCCATCGCCGACAGTGATATGTCCTCCGATGCCGACCTGACCGCCAATCATGCAGTGGGCTCCAATCTTTGCGGAACCTGCCACCCCAGCCTGCGCTGCCATAGCGGTGCTTTCGCCAACGCTGCAGTTGTGGGCTATCTGTATAAGATTGTCGAGTTTGACTCCTTTGCTTATGCGGGTGCTGCCCATCATTGCGCGGTCAATTGTGGTATTCGCGCCGATTTCCACATCATCGTCAATGGTCACATTGCCTATCTGGGGGATTTTTTCAAATCCTCCGTCTACCGGGGCGAAGCCGAATCCGTCGGCACCTATCACAGCACCGCTGTGGATTATGCAACGGTTGCCGACTTTACAGCTGTGGTATATTTTCACTCCGGCATAAATTATGGTGTCCTCACCTATCTCTACGCCGTCGCCTATATATGCCTGGGGATAAATCTGCGCGCGTGCCCCGATTCTGACATTCTTGCCTATATATGCAAATGCGCCGACAAACGCATCTGGCGCAACGGTTGCTGTGGTGTCGATGTGACACGGCTCTTCGATGCCGGCACGGCGAGGGTTCATCAGTTCCTGCACCATAGTGAGGAGCCTTGCAACCGTAGCATAGGGGTCGTCAACCCTTATAAGAGTAGCTGCGACAGGATGCTCGGGCACAAAATCACGGCTCACAAGCACAGCCGATGAGCCGGTGGAATAGATGTAATGGGTATATTTGGGATTGGCAAGAAAGGAGATTGCTCCGGGATGCCCTTCCTCAATTTTTGCTATTGTGTTTAGCTTAACTTCTCCGTTGCCCTCCACTATGCCGTTTGCGAGGGCCGCTATCTGATTGGCTGTAAATTCCATTAATATGATTGTAGAGGCTTGATTTATCTAAAAATCATCACATTAAATTACCATGCAAAGGTCGTAAAAATTTTTCACATTTGGCTCATTTTACTGCAAAAAGTGCAGTTTTATCAGGCGAGAGTGTGATTTTGCCCTCTTTCAGCAGATGACCGACGGCTTTCTTAAAATCTTTTTTGCTGCACTGAAACGCTGCCTTTATCTCCTCGGGGTCGCTTTTGTCGCTGACAGCAAGCGATCCTCCGGCCGCCTTAAGCGCCTGCTCTATGCATCTGGCTACGCTTGCGGTGCGCACATCCGCGCGCCCTCCGAGCATAAGGTCGATTTTGCCGTCAGGACGAATCTGCCTGACGTAGGCATCAACTCTGTCGCCCTTTGCAAGCTGCCTGAACACTTCATCCAAATACAGTATCCCGAAATGAAGATTGTCAACAATGCAGCGGTAGCCTGCATCATTGCGGTCAAATATCAGCGCGCTGATTTTCTGACCGCGTGTGTAATCGGCTATCACATTACCTATATGTTTCTCTACTTTAGCGGATGCCACTACTCTGCCGGACGCATTATCGACATATACATACACAAGATACCGACCGCCTACAACCATGCGGCTTTTCTGCTCGCTATAAGGCACAAGGAGGTCTTTTGTCAGCCCCCAGTCAAGAAACGCTCCGACTTTGGTAACGGCTACTACATCGAGAAAAGCGAACTCGCCTGCGCAGGCTGCGGGAGTTTCGGTTGTGGCCACGGGACGGTCCTCGCTGTCCGTGTAGACAAATACATCTACTATATCGCCGGGATTGAGCGGAGATTCAATATATCTTTTGGGTAAAAGTATTTCCTTGCCTTCTCCGGCGTCAAGATATGCGCCGAAATCAACGAGACGGCTCACCGCCAGTTTATTTCTTTTTCCTATATTTATCATTTCAGTGCAATTGATACGCAAAGTTACGGTTTTTAATGTGTCAACGAACCATAATGCGCTACAATTACGTTATATTGAAACAAAAACAGCGAAAATTCACGATAAAACTTTTATTTATTTAAAATCATAAGATCTGTTTAAGGCTATGCTTATTGCCGGTTGCGGCGGATTCGTCGGGACCTGCGGTCGTTACCTTATCGGAAAATGGTGCTCGGGCATGTGGCACGGAGCTTTTCCGATGGGTACTTTTCTTGTCAATATTATCGGATGCTTCATCATCGGTCTGTTTTTCGGGCTCCTTGAGAAGGCTCACGTGATGACTCCCGACGAGAATGTGCTTCTTATCACCGGATTTTGCGGTGGTTTCACCACTTTTTCGTCATTTGCGGATGACATGTGGGTGCTTGGTTCGAAAGGTGACTGGGGCACATTCGTGCTTTACCTCGCGCTGAGCGTCATTATCGGCGTTCTCCTCGTGTGGGCTGGCAGAGCAATCATCAGATAACCGTAAGCAACTCCATGCAACAAAAAATGACCGGAACGGCATAAACCGTTCCGGTCATTCCCTTTATTATCTGTACTGACAAATCGCGCTTAGATGACGCCCTGACCCATCATGGCTCCGGCAACTTTCATGAAACCGGCGATATTGGCGCCTTTCATGTAATTGAGGTAGCCATCGGGCTCTGTGCCGTATTTCACGCACTGACCGTGGATATCGCGCATGATGACGTGGAGTTTCTGATCCACTTCCTCTGAGCTCCACTGGAGGTGCATGGCGTTCTGACTCATCTCGAGACCGGATGTTGCAACACCGCCGGCGTTTACAGCCTTGCCGGGAGCATAGGTCACGCGGTTGGAGATAAATGTGTCGATAGCCTCGGGAGTGCAACCCATATTTGACACTTCTGCTACCATGAGCACGCCGTTGTCGACAAGCTGCTTGGCATCAGTGCCGTCAAGCTCGTTCTGAGTAGCGCAAGGAAGGGCTATATCCACCTTCTGCTCCCAAGGTTTCTTGCCGGGGAAGAAGGTTGCCTCAGGATACTTTTCTGCGTAAGGAGCAACTATGTCCTCGCCGGTTGCACGAAGATAGAGCATATAGTCGATTTTGTCGCCGCTCACACCTTCCGGGTCATAGATATAACCGTCAGGTCCTGAGATTGTAACAACCTTGGCGCCGAGTTCGTTTGCTTTGAGTGTAGCACCCCAGGCAACATTGCCGAAGCCGCTGACAGCAACGGTCTTGCCCTTGATGTCCTGATTCTTTTCGGCGAGCATGCTCTGCACGAAGTAGAGGGCGCCGAAGCCTGTAGCCTCCGGGCGGATGCGTGAACCTCCGAAGTCGAGACCTTTGCCGGTCATAGAGCCGTCGCACTCGTTGCGGAGTTTCTTGTACATACCGTACATATATCCTACTTCACGGCCGCCGACACCTATGTCACCTGCGGGCACGTCACGGTCAGGACCGATGTTTTTCCAGAGTTCGAGCATGAAGGCCTGGCAAAATCTCATGATTTCGGCGTCGCTCTTGCCGCGGGGCGAGAAGTCGCTGCCGCCTTTGGCACCGCCCATGGGCAGGGTTGTGAGAGCGTTTTTGAATGTCTGCTCGAATCCGAGGAATTTAAGTATTGACAAGTTTACCGAAGCGTGGAAACGAATGCCTCCCTTGTACGGACCGATAGCGTTGTTGAACTGCACGCGGTAGCCGAGGTTGGTCTGCACATCGCCATTGTCATCTGTCCATGTGACACGGAATGTTACTATTCTGTCCGGCTCAACCATACGCTCTACGATGCGTGCTTTTTCAAATTCTGGATGCTGGTTGTATACATCTTCCACACACATCAGCACCTCTTTGACAGCCTGAAGATATTCCTTCTCGCCGGGATGCTTGGCCTCGAGGGAATTCATGATACTGTTAATATCCATTTCCTTGAATTTTTATTTATGTTTATGGTATTAAAATGGTTTTTGCATGGCAAATTTACAATAATTATTCTGATAGGTGAGCAAAAAAGACTCCTTAAATTTAGTTAAATTCAAGGAGTCTTGTATCATTCTGCCACAAAAAGTCAGCGCCGACGGCTACTTCTCTTCTTTTTGGATGCTGTTGACGCAGCCGCATTCGCTCCCGGCAGCTTGAGAATCTGACCTATATCAAGTCTTGACTCATTAGCTTTCATGCCGTTGGCTTTTCTGAGTGCGGCGATAGTGGTGCCATTTCGTCTGGCTATCTTTTCTAGCGTATCGCCCTTTCTAACCTTATAAGTAGTTGGCCTTGCTGCCGTGGCGGTAGTCCTTGAGGATTTAGCCGTTGCTGTTTTTTTCTGAGTCACAGGCGCAACCTTTGCGGTCACCGGCTCGGCTGACGCCTGTGTGGGAGGCATCTTACGGTCGGAAAGCTGTGTGTCTCCGGTCTGAGACGCTGCCCTCACAGAAGCTGAACAATCGGCTGATGCCGAATCGTTACGCGCAGCCATCATAGAAGCGTCTGACGGCTCGGTTTC
>JAIDJW010000039.1 GCA_029052015.1 Paramuribaculum sp.
TAACTATGCCGTTGATGCCGAAATAGAAATCGCCGGCGCGGTTGCGGATTCTTTCCACATCGCGCTCGCTGCCTCCGAAGCTGTGAAACACTCCGCTAATGCCGCGGTGTCCTTCAATCACTTCGAGAGTCTCGTCAAGAGCCTCGCGGCAGTGGATTATCACCGGCAGATTCCTCGCCTGCGCAAGTGTGAGCTGAGTGTCGAAGATTTTCATCTGGGAGTCACGGAATGTCTTGTCCCAGTAAAGGTCCATGCCTATTTCACCTACGGCAACCCATTGCTGAGGCGTGCTGTCAAATTCTTCCATTATCCGTGCCATGGTATCGGATGCGGATTCATTTACCTCTGTGGGGTGGAGACCCATAGCCATGTGAGTTTCGGCAGGAAACAGCTCATGCAGTGCTTTCATGCGCTCTATGGTATCGACTCCTACATTGGGAAATATCATCCGGCTTATTCCGGCGTCAAGGGCACGCCTGACAGCATCGGCCGGCTGCGGGTCAAACTCTTCGAGGTATAAGTGTGTGTGGGTATCGACGAGTGGCATTATTTCGTGCGGTTTATCGAGTCAAGTGCAAGTTTTGCAAAAAAATTGCGAGCATCATCGCAGATTTCAGCATTGTTGAGGCATTCAACAGCTTCGTTAGCATACTTTTCTTCGAGCGCGCGGCATCGCAGTGAAAGCTCCAGAGTGTCGTATACAGACCTTACGGCTTCGACTTTCTCAGCGCCTTTTTTGCCGAGGGCTGCGGCAAGAGCGCCGCTTTTGTCCTCTGAGAGCGCAGTGATGAGCAGCCAGGTCTTCTTTTCGTTGAGAATGTCGCCCCCGATTTCCTTGCCGAATGTCGCCGGGTCGCCGTATGTGTCGAGCCAGTCGTCCTTGAGCTGGAATGAAAGCCCGAGTTTTTCGCCGTAGGAATAGAGTGCGCAAACAGTTTCAGATGAAGCGCCACCCATGATTGCCCCCAAAGCGCATGCGCATCCGAGAAGTACGGATGTTTTAAGACGAATCATTTCCATATACTCGTCCACGCTCACATCTGTGCGTGTTTCAAAGTCCATGTCAAGTTGCTGGCCCTGGTAGATTTCCATAGCCGTGGTATTGAACAGATCAAGTACCTGTTTCAGCGCAGTGTCGGGGCAACCGGTGATAACAGTCTGCGTAGCAAGGGTGAGCATAGCATCTCCGCTGAGAATAGCGGATGATTCGGAGAACTTGCGATGAACGGCCGGACGCCCTCTGCGCACATCAGCTTTGTCCATCACATCGTCGTGGAGCAGCGTGAAGTTGTGGAAAATCTCTATGCCCAAAGCCTGGTTCATAGCGTCGGCCGCTTCGCCGCCAACGGCATCGCAGGCAGCCAGCGCGAGCACCGGGCGCAGACGCTTGCCCCCTTCAGCAAGCCCGTACTCGATAGGGGCGTAAAGGCCTCTCGGTTCGCAATCAAGGTCAAGGTGAAGGATACCCTCTTCAACGAGGGCTTTGTATTGTGAAAGTGTTTTCATGACTGATGTCTGTTTTGTTTTGCACAAAGATAGCTAATTTTGCAGTCATTTATTCGAATAGTTATGGAAAACGATTTTACAACTCTGCCCTCAGACCCTGTTATTCTTCTCAGCACAGTAAATATGAAGCTGCGTGACCACTATGACGGTTCGCTTGATGCCTTATGTGAGGATATGGGCTTTGACCGTGCTCTTTTCGAGAAGTATATGGCAGGCAAAGGATGGGAATACAATGAAAATGCGAAAAAATTTTGGTGAGAGTGTAACCTTTTGCGGCGCTGATTGCGTCTAACGGATGATAACTCAGAAAAAACAATAAAAAATCAAAGATATGACCAAGTTAATCAATATTCTCCTGTGCGCCACAATCGCGGTAGCAGCTCTTACGGGATGCCGGCGCGACGACTCCGGGCTGAAGCTTGACGATCAGTTACGTAAGGAAATGGCTGAAGTAGTTAGAGCAGAGATGCTCACCGCAACCTCGTTGGACTCGCTGACAAACACTCCTGTGTATGTGTCTCCCAATATTTATGTGGAGTCATCCAAATCTGATGTCCGCGGTGAGCATCTGCTCAGAGTGCTCGCGCTGTTGGTTCCCTTTGCGTTTGTGGTATCGATAGTGTGGATAGCGCTGTACTACAAGCGGCAGAATCTTCTGTCCAGATACAGGATTGTTGAGCTGTCAATAATCAACCGCCAGCCGCTACCCGATGCATTCTATGGCGGTAGGGCGTCGAACCCAGGCAGAATTAACCGCAAGCGCCTGTACAACGGTATGGTGTGGATTGCATTCGGGCTTGTGGGAGTTATATTCTTCCTGTGCGAGGATGTGGCTACCATGATGTCGCTATGCTTGCTGCCGGTATTCATAGGCATAGCCAAGATGGTGTCCTATTTCGTAGAACAGCGTTCCATCGAATCCGATAGCACTGCGGACCATAAGGATGCTTGGCAGGCTTGAGGAAATATCACTTATAGCACGATGCGTGGCGGCAGACGACCGCCGCGCATTCGGCAGGCTTGTCGAGGAGTACCAGGACGGTCTCAGGAGGTTTGTTTTCAACCTTACCGGAGGAGATGCCGCCCTGACTGATGACCTTGCGCAGGAAACCTTTATAAAGGCGTACACAAATATGCGCTCTTTCAAAGGGTTGTCGCGGTTCAAGACATGGCTTTACACTATTGCCTATCGCGAATATGTAAGTTATGTCCGGACTTGCCGCGAGCAAGCCGGCGATATTGATGAGGCGCGGTCGCTTGCCGATGACTCACAGTGCGCCGGCAGCGGTTTTGAAAGCGACCATGATGTGGCTGTTGCTCTTAGAGCGCTGAACGAGGTTGAGCGAAGCCTCGTGCTTCTATTCTATATGGAGGACCAGCCGATAAAGAAAATTGCGACAATAACCGGTTTGCCCGAGGGTACAGTCAAGGTGTATCTTGCGCGTGCCCGCACAAAAATGGCTAATTATCTAAAGAAAGATGACTATGAAGACTGACAGAAAAATATCTGACGATACACAATTGCGCAAACTCATGAGCACCCTTCCGGCAGCCCCTGCCGATCCATGGTTTACACGCAAGGTGCTCAACCGGCTGCCTCAGCGCAAGCGCCATATTGCCGCTCGCATTGAAATATGGACGTGTGCGGCGGGAGCGGTGCTCACGGCGATTCTCGGAGTGAGATTTGCATTGTCGACAGTGAAGTTGCCAACCATCACCGTCGGCGATATTTTCACATACGCGGTTTATCTCACTCTTTTCGGAGCACTTGTTACCAATGTTGCCATGCCCTTAATACGCATGAGGGCGCAACGAGCTCTTGACAATTAGGCAATCTGCCGCCTGTTTAGCTTTATCTCTACTCCGAGGTCTGACATCCCTTCGAGCGTGGCGCGGTCAAGCGGCACTGTGTAGGGGGAATCAAATTTGATAAACCGGTTTACCGACGGCTCAAACACTCTCAGCGTGAGCGACCCCTTGGGGGTGCCGCTCTTTGCTTCTTTGTTGAGCATGTCGCTTAGCACATCGAGCAGGGCAGGGGTTATAGCCTCTCTGTCGAGGGTAAGGGTCACCCCTCCTATGAGAGTGCCTTTAAGCTCGCTGAGCAATCCTATTTTGGACACCTTGAAATATATGTCGCCGGTGCGTTTTTGCCCGTATGTGCCGCGGATATATATCGCGGTGTTAGGCACGCCGAAGTTGGAGTAGGAATAATAAATCTTGTCGCCGAGATAAATTTCGGCCGTGCCGGTATAGTCCTCCACTTTCATGATGCCGAAGCGCGAGCCGTCTCTTGACGGACGCGATGTGAAATCCACAACAAGGCCGCCATAAATGTATTCGTTGCCAACAACAACATTCTCGCCCTTGAAATCCTTCAGGCTCGACATACCGTGCTGTAGCTCCACATAAAACGGGTCAAGCGGATGGGCAGAGTGGAATATGCCCACAAGATCACGCTCTTTTTCGAGCTTGTATGCCTCGACCCATGCAACTGCCGGTATAACCGGGGGGCGGCCGGCAGTTGACATGGCAGCTTCATCGTCGCCAAACAGCGACATGCCGCGGGTCTGCTGGTCTGCCTGATACGCCTGCCCGTATCTGACAAGCGATTCGCAGAACGATTCGCCCTTGATATTCTTTTCAAAGAAATCCTCGCGCTTGAGGTCTGCCGCAAAGCAGTCGAAGGCTCCGGCGTAGGCGAGACTCTCGATAACGCGGCGGTTGACGGAGCTGAGATTGACACGCTCAACGAAATCGTAGACCGATTCAAAGGGACCTCCCGAGTTGCGTGCTGCGATTATGTCGTTGACAACATTTTCTCCGATACCCTTTATCGCCGCAAGTCCGAAACGTATATCGCCCTTCTGGTTCACACCGAACTCAAGGAAGCTCTCGTTGACATCTGGTCCCTTGATGGTGATGTGCATACGCTTGCACTCGTCCATAAATCCGGTGAGCTTGGTGATATCGGAGCGGTTGCGAGTAAGCACCGCCGCCATATATTCCGCTGGATAGTTTGCTTTCAGATATGCGGTCTGGAACGCTACCCAGCTATAGCATGTGGCGTGGCTCTTGTTGAATGCGTATGATGCGAATTTTTTCCAGTCGTTCCAAATTTTCGAAAGCACTTCCGGCTTGTGCCCGTTTGCCTGACCGCCCTCCATGAACAGTTTTTCAAGTTCGTTCATCTTGTCGATGAGCTTTTTGCCCATCGCCTTGCGGAGTGTGTCGCTCTGGCCGCGGGTGAAGTTGGCGAGCAGTCGCGACAGCAGCATGACCTGTTCCTGATACACAGTTACCCCGTATGTGTCCTTGAGGTATTTCTCCATCTCGGGAATGTCGTAGACAATAGGCTGTCTTCCGTGCTTACGCGCGATAAAGTCGGGAATATAATCCATAGGCCCCGGGCGATAGAGAGCGTTCATCGCAATAAGGTCCTCGAATGTGCTCGGCTGGAGCTCTCGGAGATACTTCTGCATGCCCGCGCTCTCAAACTGGAATGTGCCTATCGTGTTGCCTTCGCAATAGAGCTTGTATGTGGCGGGGTCGTCAATAGGGATGGTGTCCATGTCAACATCGATGCCACGTGTGCGCTTGATGTTGCTCACCGCTTCCTTTATTATGCTCAGTGTCTTAAGCCCGAGGAAGTCCATCTTGATCAGGCCTGTTTCCTCTATGACCTTGCCTTCATACTGGGTCACGATTATTTTCTCCTTGGAATCGGACGCTTTGTCGACAGCTGTGCTCACCGGCACCCAGTCGGTGATGTCGTCGCGGCAGATGATAACTCCACAGGCATGCACGCCGGTGTTGCGCACATTTCCCTCAAGCTCCTTGGCATATTTGAGTGTCTCCACCACCAGCGGATTGGGGCTGTGAAGTTCGTTTTTAAATTCCGGCACAAAGTCATAGCAGTTGCCCAGAGTCGGGTCAAGCGCTTTTCCGTCGATTTCGGGCATTCGGCGCGGAATAAGTTTGGTCAGGCGGTCGCTCTCGCTCAGCGGCAACTGCTCAATGCGTGCAACATCCTTGATGGCGCTTTTGGCAGCCATAGTACCATAGGTGATGATGTGGGCAACTTTCTCCTCGCCATATTTGTCGGTGACATAGCGCAGCACATCCGCTCTTCCGTCATCATCGAAGTCGATATCAATATCGGGCAATGATATACGGTCGGGATTTAGAAACCTCTCAAACAGGAGGTCATATTTCACGGGGTCAATCTGGGTGATGCCGAGGCAATATGCCACTGCACTTCCTGCAGCTGAGCCACGACCGGGGCCTACACTCACTCCAAGCTGGTGGCGCGCAACGTTGATAAAATCCTGCACAATGAGGAAGTAGCCCGGAAATCCCATAGTCTTCATTATGTGGAGCTCGAATTTGATGCGCTCCTGAAGTTCGGGTGTCAGCGGTTCGCCATAGCGCCTCTTCGCTCCTTCGTAGGCGAGTTTGCCGAGATAATCGGCTTCGAATTTTATGCGGTAAAGCTTATCGTAGCCTCCGAGTTTATCGATTTTTTCCTGTGCTTTTTCCGGTGAGAGCACGACATTGCCGTTCTCGTCCTGTGTAAACTCGTCGAAAAGCTCTTTCTCTGTAATGCGTGAGCGATACTCTTCCTCCGTTCCAAACTCCGCAGGGATGTCGAAAAACGGCATGATAGGACCGTGGTCGATATTGTAATTCTCTACCTTGCCGATTACTTCGAGGGTGTTTTCAAGAGCCTCCGGCACATCGGCAAATATGGCATTCATCTCAGCCTGGGTTTTCATCCACTCCTGCTTGGTGTAGCGCATCCGGTCGCCGTCGGTCAGGTAGCTGTTGGTGCTCACGCAGATAAGTCGGTCGTGCGCCTCCGCGTCCGATTCGTTGACAAAGTGCACATCGTTGGTGGCAATAAGCTTAATGTCAAAGCTGCGGGCAATGTCGATGAGGTCAACATTGACCTTTTGCTGAATTTCGTACACCTCGCGGTTGCCTCCGGGCGCGTCCGTGCGGTGGCGCTGCAGCTCTATGTAATAATCTTCGCCGAAAGTCTGTTTCCACCACTTCACGCTCTCGATAGCCTCGGCTTTCATTCCTGCTCTCAACAACTTGGGAATCTCGCCGCCGAGACATGCCGACGCGATTATGAGCCCTTCGCGGTGAGCGGCAAGCTCCTTCTTGTCAGTACGTGGATGCGTATAGAAGCCTTCTGTCCAGGCTTTGCTCACGAGCTTGATGAGGTTTTTGTAGCCGGTGTGATTTTTTGCGAGCACGATAAGGTGGCGTCCGATGTCGCGCTTGTCTGTCCTGTCGTGCAGCGAATTGTTGGCTACATACATCTCGCAGCCTATTATAAGCTTGAAATCTTTGTTTTTTATCCTGTCGATACGATTCTGGAAACGCTCTATGGTTTTGGTATCACCTTTTTCCTCGGCTTTCGCCAGTTTTTTCTTGTAGCCTTTCAAGCATCCTCCGTTCACATAATTGTATATCTCCTTTATGCCGAACATATTGCCATGGTCGGTGAGCGCTATGCCGGCCATACCGTCGTCGAGCGCCTTGTCAACAAGCGCCGACACCGATGCCTGACCGTCAAGGAGTGAGTACTGTGAGTGAACATGCAAGTGGACAAATGGTACCATATTTCTTTATATATAATAATG
>JAIDJW010000004.1 GCA_029052015.1 Paramuribaculum sp.
CGAGATGGTAAATTTATTGAAAGGATAGGTTCATATAATCCGAACACTAATCCTGCTACAATAACATTGAACTTCGACCGGGCTTTGTATTGGTTAAATGTTGGCGCTCAGCCTACCGACACCGTGCGCAGCATCCTTTCCAGCGAGGGTGTGCTGTTGATGAAGCATCTTCAGGGCGGTGTGAAGAAGGGCGCTTTTGACGAAGCTGAGGCTCAGCGCCGCTTCGAGGCTTGGAAAAACAAAAAGCAGGCATCTGTTGACGCTTTCCGTGCTTCAATGGCTGACCGCAAGGAGCTTGAAGCAAAGCAGCGTCTTGCTGATGAAGAGGCTAAGAATAAGGCTAAGGCTGAAATCGTAGCCAAGAAGAAAGCTGAGATTGCAGCAGCTAAAGCAGAGGCAGAGGCAGCAGCCAAAGCTGAAGAAGAGGCCGCAGCTCCCGCAGCTGAGGAAGCTCCCGCAGCAGAAGCCGCAGAGTAATCCGAGCAATAGCAAAAGAGAAATAACGCCGGTAAAGCATATCGCTTACCGGCGTTTTTTTTATGCCGGTGGCAGAAAAAAAACTCCCCGCGAAGCTTTGTGCTGGTGCGGGGAGCGGGTAGAGACTCTGATATACTACGATAGTGTTTGATTGTTACCGCTTCATGTCAGGGGGGTCAACATGTGTATTTGAAGCTGCTGGAGGAGAAAATGAGTTCAGTTTTCCGCCGGCATCCTCATTTTAGTTGGCATGAGGGTTTAGCGGATGATACTGCCATCCCTTGAATCGTTGGCCCATGCGTCGCACGGCTTTGTGCCAATAGGCATCCTCGCTTCCTTGCAGAAGTGTTTGAGGCGAACGGATATCGGTCACTGCCCACACTTTGTTGTGCAGCTCGTCGTCGAGCTGGTGTGGACTCCATCCGCTGTAGCCTATAAAGAATCTCATGCGGCCCTCTGTCGGGTAGCCTGAGTTTATATAGGCTGTCATAGAGTCAAAGTCTCCTCCGATAAACAATCCCTGTGTAATTTCTTTGGAGTCAGGAATGATGTCATTGCCGAGCGTGTGCATGAAATAAAGGCGGTCGCACGACATCGGACCTCCGCAGAATACCGGTATCTCTGTTTCGGCGGTAATGCCGCTCAGGAGTCCCTGAAGGGTGTATGCGGTGGTGCGGTTCATGACAATTCCCATAGCTTCTGCGGCAGGCTTGTAGTCGATCAGGCAAATCACCGCATGAGCAAAATATTGCTCTCTCAGAAATGGCTCTGCGACAAGCAGCGCTCCCGGTGCAGGCATTCCTCCCGCCACGTCTATGCTGAAAAGTGTATTGTCGAAGTCTATCATCCTAACTTTGTTTTATAGACAGATTGCAGAATAATCTTATCTGCCCGAAAGGTAGTAATAATAGTTATGGAAAACAAGTGGTAAATGCTATTTTGTGTGTTATTTTGATTATTTTTGTCGCAAAGAGACAGCGCTCGTCGGGTCTATCATGAAATTTTGGTAGGCAAACAGGTGATTGCGGTAGCGCTATTCCGGCGAGAATCAGTATTTTTGCAATGCAAATGAAGTGACTTTTTGTTATGTATAAAATTATCCGTGTAGTTCTGGCGATAGTGTGTGTGCTCGCCATAACATTGCTTTTTCTTGATTTTACAGGGACGGCAAGCTCATTGTGGGGTTGGCTGGCAAAGATTCAGCTGATTCCTGCGCTGTTGTCGCTCAATGTCGTGGCTCTCGCCATTCTTGTGGTTCTGACCCTTGTGTTCGGAAGAGTCTACTGCTCTGTCATCTGTCCGCTCGGGGTGATGCAGGACGGCATCAACTGGCTGCGGGGCAAAATCGGTCCGCGCAAGGAGCGTAAAAACAGATTTGCCTTCAAAAAGGCTGTCACATGGTTGCGTGTGGCATTCCTGGGTCTTTTTGCGGTGCTTGTGATATTGGGGCTGATGTCGGTTGCCGCGCTGATAGAGCCATACAGCGAGTATGGACGAATAGTGTCGGTGTGCCTTGCTCCGGTTTATGACGGCGTCAACAATCTGCTCGCTCATGAAGCAGAGAGTCGCGGTAGTTTCGCTTTCTATGAGGTTGAGCCTCATGCTGTCTTTGTGCCTGCAATGGTACTCGCCGGCATTACCTTTGTCATTGTGGCCGCTTTTGCGTGGCTTGACGGCAGAGGCTATTGCAACAAGGTGTGTCCGGCGGGCACGATTCTCGGTTATCTGAGCAAGCTGTCGCTTCTCAAGCCGAGGATTGACACATCGCTGTGCAACGGATGCCGCAAATGCGAGCGCAACTGCAAAGCTTCATGTATCGACGGCAAGAATCATGCTATTGACTATAGCCGCTGTGTTGCCTGCATGGACTGTCTGGGAAACTGCAGTACCGGTGCGATGAAATATACCTGGCGCAGGTTTTCCCCTGAAGCTGCGGACGATACGAAAGGGGTGGATGCAAACCGCCGCACCTTCATTGCCACCGGTCTCATCGCTGCGGGAGCCATGGTTGCCAAAGCTGAGGATAAGGTGACCGACGGCGGACTGGCACCTATTATAAATAAGGATAAGCCGAAAAGGCAATCTAAGATAGTGCCTCCCGGCGCGGTGAGTGTCGCTAATCTTGAGCGTCACTGCACATCGTGTCAGCTTTGCATCAGCGAGTGTCCCAACGGAGTGCTGCGTCCGTCAATGAATCTGTCGACCTTCATGCAGCCCGAGGTGTCATACGAGCGCGGTTATTGCCGCCCCGAATGCACTCGATGCTCCGAGGTGTGTCCTGCCGGAGCTATCATAAAGATTGACAGTGCGGAAAAAACCGCGATTCAGGTGGGCCACGCAGTGGTGGACTATGACGCTTGTCTGTCGGCGAGCGGCAAGAGTCTGTGTGGCAAATGCTCGCGCAAATGTCCCGCCGAGGCGATAGAGATGGTAGCCGTCAATGCCGGTGCTGAGGATTCGCCTCTGATGCCGGTTGTCAACGAGGGTCGCTGCATAGGCTGCGGAGCGTGTGAAAATTTATGTCCCGTAAGTCCTCTGAGTGCTATTCATGTAGAGGGTCATCAGGTTCACCGAAAAATTTGATAATGAAGATGAAAGAGAACAAGAATATAAACCGCCGCGGATTTCTGAAATTTCTCGGCGCGGGAGCGGCTCTCGCAGCAGCGGGCTGCTCGTCAGGCGATAAATCCGGCTCGTCAGAGTCGAATCCTGCCGGGGGCAGCTCAAAAGCAGGCACCGGCGGGATGACCTATCGCGTCAACCCGTCAACCGGTGACACAGTGTCGATTCTGGGCTATGGCTGTATGCGTTTGCCGACTATTCCCGCTGCCGAAGGCAACGGCGATGAGATAGACCAGGAGATGGTGAACAAGCAGGTTGACTATGCGCTTGAGCATGGTGTCAATTATTTCGATACATCTCCCGCATATTGTCAGGGCAGGAGCGAGCATGCCATGGGCATAGCGCTGAGCCGACATCCGCGCAACAAGTATTTTATCGCCACCAAGCTGTCAAACTTTGCCGAGCAGACCTGGAGCCGCGAGAAATCTCTGGCTATGTACCGCAACTCATTGAAGGAACTGCAGACCGACCATATCGACTATATGCTGCTCCACGGCATCGGCATGGGAGGTATGGATGCATACAACGGCAGGTATGTCGACAATGGTATTCTTGATTTTCTCGCATCCGAGCGTGAGGCGGGGCGAATACGTAATCTCGGATTTTCTTATCACGGCGATGTTGAGGTGTTTGACTATCTGCTGTCGCTGCACGATGAGTATAAATGGGATTTTGTGCAGATACAGCTCAACTATGTTGACTGGCATCATGCCAAAGAGGTCAATCCACGCAACACTGATGCTGACTATCTTTATGGCGAGCTGAAAAAGCGTAATATTCCGGCGGTGATTATGGAGCCTCTTCTTGGCGGCAGACTTGCGAGCGTCAACAATCATATCGCTGGCGCGATGAAGCAGCGGCGTCCCGACGACAGCATCGCGTCATGGGCTTTCCGTTTTGCCGGTACGCCGGATGGGGTGCTGACTGTGTTGAGCGGCATGACATATATGGAGCATCTTCAGGATAATCTGCGCACTTATTCTCCTCTGGAGCCGCTTAACGATGATGAACTGGCATTTCTTGAACAGACAGCGCAGGAGATATTGTCGTATCCCACAGTGGCCTGCAACGATTGCAAATACTGTATGCCTTGTCCTTACGGGCTCGATATTCCCGGAATATTGCTTCACTATAATAAGTGTGTGAATGAAGGCAATGTGCCATCAGGCAAGAATGATCCGAACTACGCGCAGGCTCGTAAGGCATTTCTGGTGGGGTATGACCGCTCAGTGCCGAAGCTCCGTCAGGCTGACCGCTGCATAGCTTGCGGTGAGTGCAAGCCTCATTGCCCGCAGGGAATTGATATACCAGCACAGATGGCGCGGATAGATGGTTTTGTAGAGCAGCTTAAGCAGGGCACGCTCTCTTGAAGTGGAGGGGCATGTTACGAAGCTGTGGCTAAATAAGTGTTAAACGCGATTGCACACATCCTTTGCGATGTGTGCAATCGCGTTTTGTAATATGCAGTCAATCAGTGCTATAGTGTTGGATGTGGATTTTAGGAGTGATATTGTTAAATGTGCGGGTGTAACTTATACAAATAATTACATAAATTAACGAGGAGGCCCTGGCGCTGAGGATTGATTTGACTGATAACTGTGTAACAGAGCGGCAAAATAGCTTTGTGGGGGATATTTGTTAATACGGCGCTTAACATTTTGTTACATTCTGTAGCGTTTGGTTACTATTCATGATGCTATCAATCACCTTATTATAAGGAGTATTTTGGTTAATTTTGCAGAGCAAACCAGTAATTATGAATCTCGAAAAGTATATATACTCATTAGCTCTTGCAGTGGTGGTGTCATTCTCTATGCCCGCATCTGCAGGTCCTACTGACAATCAGAATATAGTCATTTCAGCTGCAGATGAGCAGGTCAATGCGGATGATGCATTGGAGCTTGTCGGTGCGGAGGATTTTTTAATGCCGACACTGGAGGAATTGCTCGGAGCTAAATTCGATAATCTGGGTTATGTGGATGATTTTGCTGATGTAAAGCAGGATATGGTTGAGTACGCAAAGAATTACATCGGTACACGATATCGCAGAGGAGCAAGCGGACCCAACGCCTTTGACTGCTCAGGTTTTACAAGCTATGTATTTAAGAAATTCGGCATGACTCTCAGCCGTGTATCAAGCGCGCAGGGCACTCAGGGCGAGGCTGTAAGTCTTGCGGATGCCGAGGTAGGTGACCTTATCTTCTTTTCCGGTCGCCGCGTGAGCAAGAGCATAGGTCATGTAGGCATAGTCATAGATGTCAATAAGGAGACCGGTGCCCTGAAGTTTATCCATGCCTCGACAACCCGTGGCATACGTATTGAGAATTTTCCGGACGGAGGCTATTATGCAAAACGATTCATATCGGTGCGCCGGATTCTCGGTCAGCCCGGACTCGAAGTGGTAAGCAATTAATCGGATTTTGTTTTAAACAGGAATTGTTTTTAGAATAGGGTGAGCTGCGCGGAGATTCTGCGTGGCTCAAGTATTATATTGCGCTCCTGCGCCCAGCCTTGGGTGCAGTTTCTGAGGCTGAGGGTTAGCAGTCCCATTTTGCCTTTTATGACGGTCTTTATATAGTTGATAATGTCGGCAAATGAGGACATGCCGCTGATGCGCAGAGTAGCGAGAGTGTTGCCACGCTGTTTTACTGTTGCGAACATCACATCGGTAGAGAGAATTGTTGCCATGATTTTCAGCTTTTGTATTGATTACATGGCAAAAGTAGTAACCCCTCTGTGCGTCTATGTTGCACAGAGGGGTTAAATGGTTTAAAAAACCGGTGTTATCGTGACTTGTCGGGAGAGTAGATCAGACCGGGTGCGGCGTGGGCGCCGTCAGGGGTTGTAAACACAAAGGTAAACATCCATTTTACGATTCGTGTTTCAGGGGCTGAAAATTTGCCTACGGGCAGTTTTATGAGCACCGGATTCCAGCCTTTGTGAAGTTTCACGGCAATAGGCTCGCGTGCTGCAAAATTCTCGTTGCCGAGTGTTATCTCATTAGTGCGTTCGGTGTGGGTGCCTGTCCACTTTGGAGCTGGCACTTCCTCTCCGTTAATCCATATTTTGCTGCCGCGATAGTCCCATTCGCCCTGGCGTGGAGGGATGTCGGATTCTGATCGGCTGTAATTCTGGGTTTCGGCCTGCAGACCGACTGTCATATCCTTTGGTGCATAGACGTTGGTGTATGCATATGCCGTGTGGTCGGGCTGCGGATTTTTGTAGAATGCCGGTACGCTTGTTCCCCAGACGTGTCTCAGATAGATGCCTGCGCCTGTAGCTTCGGCGGTGTTGTATGTGGAGTCGCCGAATGTGTATGTGGCTTTCAGACCTTCGGTTTCCGGCGGAAATACTTTGGATAAATCACCGCCGTTGGGAAATGCGTCGGTGATTCTCCACTTTACATTCGTCTGCTTTACGTATGGTATGGCTATAGAGTCGAAAGTGTTGTCCTTGTGCCAGAGTAGACGTCGCTCGAAATCGGCAAATTGCTTGAAGTCGGCAGTGCTTTCAGGAGCGATATTTGTGCCGAGGTTGTCAAAATATTCAGTGCCACCGCCATGCCATGAGCGCTCGGCTACTACGAGCATTGCGGGGTAGACAGAGTTCTGGGCTATAAGCGAGGTTTCATCTGCGATATATCTGTCGTTCCACAGTGCTATCTCCACTCCTGCTATGCCGTTTTCGGCTTTGGTGCGGTTGTAGACTTTGCTGCGGTATAGGGCGACGAGGTCGGCGTATGTGTCGAAATGATTGATGTAATGGAAGCGCAGGTCTACTGCGGGAATGCCGGGGGTGGGTTTGCCGCGGTAGCTCCACATGAATGTCATGTCTATTTCTCCGGGGTTGTATTTCCATCCGGGATTCCATGAAATGACTTTTTTTCCTTGATTTCTTACAAAAGCTACCATTTCCGGCACAAAATCCGGATTTGTGAACTTCACTTCGTCTGTGCCTATATGTATGTAGGGCACATCAAATGTTGCGCACACTTCCTCCATTAGAAGTTTGAGTATCTTCATCCCTTCCGGGCTCTGCATATCGTGACGGAATGTGCGGACAAATGCGGCGCTGTGGCCGGGCATGTCTATTTCTGGTATCACATTTATATTATGTGCTTTTGCGTAGTCAACGAGTTCGCGCGCCTGGTCGAGGGTGTAAAACAGTCCTTTCTGGCGCTCCATGTTGGTGCTGTCGTTGAGCATGGGAAATATCTTGCTTTCAAGACGCCAGGCCTGGTTTTCGGTCAGATGCCAATGGAACGTGTTGAGCTTAAAGCGTGACATTATGTCAATTTCGCGTTTCAGCTCATCCATGGAGATGTATGAGCGACCGGTATCCATCATGAATCCGCGCAATGGAAATGCCGGCCAGTCGATGACAGTGCATTTTGGTAATGTAACGGTTTTTTTACCGGTGTCTGCTGCCAGCTGTGTTAAAGTCTGTAGCGCCCAGTATAATCCTTTCGGCGACACAGCCTCGACATCGATACCCTTGGAGGTGACGGACATTTTATATGTTTCGTCATTGCCAGAGGGTGTGCCGGGTATGCTGTCTACAATTTTGCCGCGGATGACAAAAGATGCTTTGTCGTCACAGTCGATTCCGAGTTGATTAAGCTGCTGCTGCCATTCGGCTTCCCAGTCGGGCATATCTATCCGGGCTTTGCGGATTGTTGTCTTTCCGCTGTAGAACTGTATTTCCTGCGGCACGGGGAGCAGGGGATAGTCGCTTAGCGACACCGCTTCGGCAATGCAGCAGATACATACTGCAAGGGTGATGAATAATAATCTGAAATGTGTCATGATCAATAGATTTTTCACAAAAATAATAAAATAATCCGCCGACTGTGTGCCGACGGACTCTTTTGTGTGTTTTTTGTTATTTTTGAAGTGATTAGAGAATGCCTTGTGCCATCATGGCTCGTGCCACCTTCATGAAGCCTGCAACATTGGCTCCCTTGACGTAGTTTATGTAGCCGTCTTCTTCTTTGCCGAAGATTTCGCACTGGTGGTGAATCTCAGCCATGATGTCCTTGAGCTTGGCATCGACTTCGGCTGCGCTCCATGAGAGTTTCTGGGAGTTCTGAGCCATTTCAAGTCCGCTGACTGAAACACCTCCGGCATTTGCAGCCTTGCCTGGTGCATAAAGTATGCGAGCCGCAAGGAATTCCTTGATTGCCTCCGGTGTCGAGGGCATATTTGCTCCTTCGCTTACGGCTATGCATCCCTGCGCAAGGAGTGCTCTGGCGTCGTCGCCGTCGATTTCGTTTTGAGTGGCGGATGGCATGGCGATGTCGCATTTGACTTTCATCCAAGGGCGCTCGCCGGGGAAGTATTCGCATCCGTATTCCTCTGCGAATTCGCGAATGCGTCCGCGATAGATGTTTTTGAGCTTGAAAATGTAGTCAAGCTGCTCTTGCGTGATGCCGTCGGGCACATATATTGTGCCGTCGCTGTCGCTCATGGATACAACGACCGCGCCGAGCTGCAGGAGTTTTTCTGCTGTGTAGGTGGCAACGTTGCCTGAGCCGGAAATGGCGACTCTCTTGCCTTTAAGTTCTATGCCTTTGGTGGCAAGCATGTTTAGGAGGAAATAGACGTTGCCGTAGCCGGTTGCCTCGGGTCGTATGAGTGAACCTCCGAATTCGCGTCCTTTGCCTGTGAATGTGCCTGTGTTCGAACGAGCGAGCTTCTTTGACATGCCATACATATAGCCGACTTCTCTGCCGCCAACGCCTATGTCGCCGGCCGGCACATCGGTGTCCGCTCCTATCTGTCTCCAGAGCTCTGTGATGAATGCCTGGCAGAATCTCATCACCTCCATGTCGCTTTTGCCGCGTGGAGAGAAGTCGCTGCCGCCTTTGGCTCCGCCCATGGCGAGGGTTGTAAGTGAGTTTTTGAATGTCTGCTCGAATGCGAGAAATTTGAGAATGGATAAGTTGACAGAGGAGTGGAAGCGGATTCCGCCTTTGTATGGACCGATGACATTGTTGTGCTGGATGCGGTAGCCCATGTTGTTTTGCACTTTGCCGCTGTCATCCACCCACGACACTCTGAATGTGAAAATGCGGTCGGGTATGCACAGGCGCTCGATTAGGTTGTAGCGTTCAAATTCGGGATATTCGTTGTAGGTGTCTTCGATAGAAGTGACTACTTCTTCCACTGCCTGGATGTACTCGGGTTCGTTAGGAAAGCGCCGTTTGAGGTCGGCGATGAGTTCTGTCGCTTTCATTAGTTGTTAAGTTTTATATTTTTGCGAGTTTTTTATGTGTAAATGCAAGCAATTTGTAACGTGTGTTATTGTTTTGCTTTAAATATGTCGCAAATATAGTTTGAAAATCGAGAATTTGCAATTTTTCTGATGAAAAAATTGACAAAATGTTTAATTATGCTGTTTTCCGGGTGTTTTGTGTGGTTTATGTCAAAATTATGTGACGGATAGCGGCAGAGAATCCTATGAAGCAAAAAAAAATTACTCGTCGTCACGACGAATAATCTTCTTACCTTAAATCTAATACCATGAAAAACTGATGCAAAGGTAGGCACTTGTATCGGATGATGCAAGCGCCTGACCTTTGTTTAACTATAATTTAACTTAATAGATGCGAAGTTGGTGTAAATTTAACTCTTTGTAACAATATCTGCGGCTATTCTGCGGTATCCACGTTTATTCTTCTGCCGGCAGAGTGAGCGGTCACCGCAGGTGCATATTGACTCTGCGCTGTAGCGATTCCGCTTGAAAATGCGCCGGAGTTGTTGACCCACATCTCATATTCGAGCACAAATGTGCCTTTGGGAAGTCGGGAAACGAATATGTCGGTGACATTATCGCGATTTTCGCGGTAAAAGCAGATGTCGTCCTGCCAGATAGGTGTCGGTAGCTGCTCGACAGGCTCAAGGCAGGCGGAGCGCTCATCGGCGATGGCGAGATAGTCGATAATCTGCTGCGAAACGATTGTGAGCTGAATTTTGACTCGGTCGCCGACTTTAAGGTGTGTAGCATCTTTCCATGCGGTGCCGTCGGCCACAAGTATTCTCTTGTTGATGCTTAGCGCGGCGCAGGAGTTTGCCGTTACTTCTGCCATGGGTCTGATGTCAACACTTGTCACTGCGCCCCATGCGGGAGTGGCGCCGGTGCGTTTGAGAGAGAGTGTGCTCTCTTTTTCTGACGGTTTGAGCGGCAGTTTTATTTCACCGGTGTAAAGTGTCTGCGCGGTGTCGAGCTTCTTGCCATTGAAATAGAAGGTAGTGGCGGATGCCGGCTCAATCCATGTGTCGGACGATGCGAGTATGGCGGTGACAATCGCCGAGGCATTTGCTGAAGCACCCCAGTTTGAGGTCTCTTTCTGGAGAATGAGCCACTGGCGGATGCGCTCAACCTCTTGCGCTCCGGGAGTTATGAGGGCGTATGCCTCGAGAGCGGAGGCGGTTGCGGCAAGAGTGGATAGAGAAGCGCTTCGGTCGGCAAGCGAAGGCCACCACATCCCTTTTTCAGGCGATGAGACCGCATACTCGGTCAGCGAGGCGATAATGGCGCGCGCAACGGCGTCGTGGCCGAAACGCTTGAGCATCAGAGCTGCCTGTGCTTTTGCCTCTACATCCATTTTCTTCCAGTTGCCTACGGTGCGCTGAATCTCCCGCGAAATCAAGCTCTTGCCGATAGTGGAGGGGGTGAAGTCGCTCCACAGCGAGCACACGTAGGCAAATTCGCCGAAGCCGCTGTCGGGATGTGTCGCGTATATAGCGCCATATTCCTGCTGCAGGTAGTCCAGTGCCTTGCCGCAAATGGATTTCAGCTTAGTGTCATCCGGCATGAATCCGAATGTGTTGAGATTGCCGATAACGGACAGTACCTTGGCTGTTGCCCAGAGTGAGGGCTCATTGTTGAACGACAGCCATGCAATGCCGCCGGACTCGCTCTGGAGCTTTTCAATCTTTGTCAGAGCGGCAGCCATAGCCTTGTTGCATTCTTTGCTGTCAAACAACAGGCTGAGGCGCTGCATACGCTCGGTGTCGCTCTGTGCGTCAAGCATCCAGGGTGTCGCCTGAAGCAGCATCATCTTCATGTCGTCATTGCGGCTGAGCATTGACACGAGGGTGCTGTCGCTCTTGTCGGAGGTGTTCCAGTATCTGATAGCGTCGGCGATTGCGGGATATTTTTTCAACAGCCCGCGAGCCACTGCCACGGAATAGATGACACCGGCGGCATCAATGGCCGATTCGCTCTGACTTGAGCGCAGCCCCGGGAGGGCGGCGACGACATACCACAGCGGGTTGTCGCAGTAGGTGAGGGTGGTGCGGCTATATTTGCCGGTAGCGGGTATCTTGACGGAGAAGTCCTTGCTGTCGGCCGGCACATAGAAAGCGGTGGACTCATATACGGGAGCTGATGAGGGGAGCACCGGAATTAGTGACTGCTCGCCGTCGGCATAGCCGGTGGTGGAGCTTTTTATGCGGTAGCCGACAAAAGGTGCGTCGAGGGGAGCTTCGAGAGCGATTCTGACGGTTTGCGACGAATTCGGGGCGATTTGAAGCGCCTGAGTGTCGGATTTGATGATTCTGCCGGTTGCCGGCGCAAATATCTCGGTAACGGTGGTGATATTGGCTGCGGAGTCTGCGTTGTTGAATACCTGGGCGAGGATGTCGATAGTGTCGCCGGTGCGCACAAAGCGTGGCAGGTTGGGGGTAACCATCACCGGTTTGGACGCAATTGTGGTTGCTGAAAAGTTTGCCACATCCATTCGGTCGGTGTAGGCCAGGGCCTTGAAAGCCCAGGTGGCATTGGCATTCGGCACGCGGAAGGAGTAGGTGAGGTTGCCCTGCGCGTCGGTGTTGAGCATCGGTGCGAAGAATGCGAGGGGAATCTCCGAGGGGCGGTAAGTGAAATCGTCAGCCTTTGTGTCGGCGCCGCTGTCGGCTCCTGCCGCGGGAGCGGCTTCATCGGCAGCTTCCTCTTCAACACTTTCGGGAGCAGCTGCCTTAGCTTCATTGACAACCACGAGGTCAGCGTGTTCCTTGACGCCAGCGAGGTCGGTAGTGGCGGAGCGTGCTCCAAACATCGCTGCTTTGTACATTCTCATTGAGTGTCCGGCAAAACTCCGTCCGTAAGTATTGATTACGGGGGACTCCGGGTTGACGCACTTCAGGTAGCTTATTGTGGAGGATACATCCGTGTAGACATCTCTGTGGGCGAGCGGCGCGCGCAGATTGAGTGATGGAGTGTAGCCGTTGTGCGTGAAGAGATTCAGGGAATATTGCGAAAGATTGTCGAGCGCGGCATTGTACATGTCGAGAATTACGGATGCGGCAACTCCCGTGCTGTCCGGCGCTATTACTTTCAGGCGCAGCTCTTCGAGCGACTGCGGAATTACTTTGTTGCGCCATGTCTCGGCAATAATCTTAATGCCTGATAGAGCTGTGCGGCGTTTGACAGCTACGTACGAAGTCGAAGTTTCATAACCATTGACGCTCATGAAACTTACGGTCATCTTTTCAACTCCATCCGGTAGTTGAGGCACAACCGAGTGTATGCCGGGGGCTGTCTCTATCCATTTGCGTTCAAAAAGCTTGCCTTCGGTCCATGCGGTATAAAGAACGTATGCTTTGGTTGCGGTGGTGCCATATAATATGGTGTCGCCTGCGTAGATGCTGTTGACAGGCACCCACACCGGTGATTTGCGCGGTGGTGTCTTGTCAGTCGGGCGGAAGACGGCTATATTGTCACATACAACATTCTGCACCTTCTTTCCCGGCAATGTCAGTCGGAAAGTGTAAATACCGCTCTCAACATTGTCAAGACTGACAGTTTCGCCCGGCTTGAATATGCTCCGGGCAATGACGGCAGAATCCTTGAGGATGTCGAGGGATATGCTTTCGTCTACAGCCTTGCTGTCGTTGTCAATCACTGTTACAGATGGCTTGAACTGATGGGCTGCGTTGATGTCGGACGGTATGGTGGCTTCGATACGATATGCGTCACCGATAGTGAATGTGCGCGAGGCTACTGCATTTTCGCCTGTAGCGGAAGTTGTGGTGACAGCCGCGGAGAAAGCTCCTTCGGCATCTGGAGCAAGCGCGAAGTCCTGCGGAGTGATTACAAATTCAAATGCTCCGGATTCATCGGTGACAGATGTCGCCGACCAGAATTTGTCGCCCCCGGCATTTCTCCACCACCAGAAGGGGAGTGATGCAAGGGTCATATCGACATTTATTCCAGCAAGCGGAATCCCGGTGTAGGTCACAGCTTTGCCTTTTATAGTAACGCAACCTGCTGATGGCGTCTGCTGTGCAACCGAGGTTATTTGTGTGTAGTATGTCGGCAATTTGTAGTCGCTGACCATAATACGGATGCTGCCAGCGGCCTTAAGATTGTCATTGCTCTCGGTTGTTGCCTGAATTGTGAAATTGCCGGTGAGGAGGCCTTCGGGAATGGTGAATGAGCCGGTGGCTCTGCCGTGAGCATCTGTAGAAGTGTATGATGTGTCGACAGGTGTGTAATTGGTATCTCTGAAAATAATGCGCAGGCGTTGGGATGCGATAGGCTTTTTGTCTGTGCCGTCAGTCCTATATGCTATGCAGGCCCACTGCACGCTGTCGCCCGGATGATAGATAGCGAGGTCGCTGTAAAGGTTTATGGATGCAAAGGTGTTGTCCTGCTTATCCGGTCTGTAGGTGTATAGGCCCCATGCGAATCTGTCGTTGCCCTTTACAGGCCGGAGGTTGCCGTCTACGTTATCATTAACCGTGAGGAAGCCGGACGAGTCTGTAGTGCCGAGCTTGCGTTGGCTTTTGGCATTACGGCGTGAGGATAACTGCATTATGTCAGCTTTGTCGACAGGTGCGCCGGTTACCGGGTCAACCACGAGTATTGTCTGCTTGCCAAATGACACTTCACCCATACATAGCGCGCTGACACGCACCACCGGATATGATTGATTACGCTGTGTCACTCCCGAGATGGCAGGTGCGATGATGTATGAGCCGGGACGGTCAAAGGGGATGGCAACGGTAGTGTCTTTTTTAAACGGTACTCTGCCGGCGAACGCGATGTTTTTCTGATAAACAGCTTTTGCATTGACAGGTATGCGGGCATAGTTGTCGAGGTCAAAAGGATTGTCGGGAAGCCGGTAGACTTTCAGGGTAACTCCGTTGCTGTTGTGTGAGGTCACATTAACCTTAAGCTCTCCTCGCGGGGCAATCAGGAAGTTGTTTGACAGCTCTACCGATTTCAGTGCCATTTCGCGTGCTTTGTTTTTAAGGCATGCGATGGCGGGGTATGCCGGGAATTTCGCTATCGCGGCATTAAGTTCGGCATAGCACCGGGTGTATTCCGGAGTAAACGGTTCTGCCATTTCCGCAAGCTTCAGCAGCGGGGCGCAGCTGTAGGGCGAATCAGCGAACTTACTGCGCAGATTGCGGTATAGCTCCAGCGCTCGGGATTCGGTTTTTTCGTTGGCGGAGGCATATAGCCGGCTCTGCGTAAATACGATACGCCTGATGTCGTTATATATATAAGGTGCGGCATCTGCTTTGTGGAAATCAAGCAGGGATGCGTAGGTGGAGAGGATGGCGGCAGCCTGTGGCTTCGTTGTTTTCAGTGTCGCGGCTGTCATAGCCAGTTCTTTGACGGGACAAAGGGCTGAGAGGGGTAGCCGCTGTGACCAGTCTGTTATTTCCTGTCTTAAATCTATGGTCGAAGCCGCCACAAAATCGTAAAGGGTAGGGAAATACTGCTTAGATGAGGCATTTACGGAAATAATAAGATTCCACCCGGACAGAGGAACGGCTTTCAATGCTGCTGCGTCTGCAAGAGCAGAGTCACAAAGAGAGTTTATGCGGCTGCGGAACTGCTCTCCGCTCCAGGCGCTTATGTCGGATGGTATCGGCGATAGCGGAAGAGTTCTCCGGTCATATACATAGCGTTGGGAATTATAGGCATCGTAGTACATTCTCGCCGCGAGGAGGGATGCCAGCGAGGAGGCCGGGGCATCATTGACGGTTGAGGCGAAATGCTCTACTTCGGCTATGGATTTCTGCAATGAATCTGGATTTACGACAGTGGATGCAAGTGATTTGTCGATGAGTGCCCTAAGCGCTTTCTGCCAGTCATGCGCTTTCATCGCAGCCTCATATCGGGCAGCTGCGTTGGTCTGCACTTTTGCAGGATATGCGAAATCGGGTGTGTTTACAGTCTGTGACATTGCTTTTGGCGCGGCAAGGACCGCAGTTAATACAATTGTGCATAAAAACAGCGTTTTTAACGCGGGTTTAAAGCCTTTGTAGTCCATATTTATTTCGGTTTGTGATAAATAGAACACGGATTCACCGCGAGATGTTGTAGTGGCGGCGAATCCGTGGCTGATTCTTAGTGGTTTAGGATCAGTTGCGACCTCGTCGCGATTTTTTATGCGAATCCATTAGCTGTTTAGTAAACTTGCGCTCGGCCGCATTCAGGTTGAACAGTTGGCGTGGAGTAAGTATGCTTTTGAGCTGTGTAAAATATTTTTTCTCCAGTTCGCCTTGGCGTGCTTTCAGCTCAACCTGGGCTTCGGCGGCTTTTTCGAGTTCGAGATCTGTGGCAGCTTCGCCTTTTTTTCGAACCTCACGCTCCATCTTTCGGGCGTCGCGTGCGAGACGTGATGATTCGTTCTGCATTTTTTCATATATAGGGACGAATTTCTGCTTCTGTTCGTCAGTGAGTTTAAGCTCGTCGGCAATGAAATCGGTCTTATATTTTCCCATTTGTCTGAACCATTCGGCGCGCTCTGCGGCTTTTGCACCGTTGTTTTTTTTTGCGGACGCTCCGAAACCGATAGTTCCGAACAGCAGGGTTGCGATAAGTAGAATTCTGGTTATCATAGTCATTATTCGTTTATGATGTCGGCAGGCGTGTATCCTTCTTCAAACAGATTGTCAAGGAGTTCGTTCTCGTTCAGGGTATTGAAATAGTAGTCGCTCATAAAACTGTCGTCGCTTATGGCTTCGGCAAGCATTGCGCCGGGCACCGGTGACGAGGGTCTCATGAGGTCAAACATTTTCATCATGCACCAAATTCCGGCAAACATAGCAGCCATATAGACGTAAGGTCTGATTTTCTGCCAGGTGGTTCGGACAGCCGGAGCCGGAGGCGTGATACTTTCCGGTATAAGCTCCTCCATTCTTGCGGCAAATTGTGCGAAATAACCGTCAGGCACAGTCATGCCGTCGTTATGGTCGACCTGTGTCAGTATGCGGTTGGTTTCTTTATCCTCTTTCATGTCAGTGCTTTTTTTCTTTGGTTTTTAGACAACCTTTCACCTCTATGGTTTAATCTGCTTCGTCAAAATATTGTTCAATTTTTTTCACGGCGAGATGATATGATGCTTTTAGCGCGCCAACAGATGTGCCGAGTATTCGGCTCATATCTTCATATTTCATTTCGTCGTAATAGCGCATGTTAAACACAAGGCGCTGTTTTTCAGGCAAAGTAGCTATGGCTTCACGCAGTCGCTTCTTTATCTCGTCACCATCTGTAAACGGGTCTGCTTCGATAGCCTCGATAAGCGGTCGGGCTTCGTCATCAATGGATATGTTGAGCCGCTTGCGCTCTTTTTCAAGAAACGTCAGGCTTTCGTTTATAGCGATTTTGTAGAGCCATGTGCCGAGACGGGCTTCTCCCCTGAAGGTGTCGATGGAACTCCAAGCCTTCATGAAGGTGTTTTGCAAAAGGTCATCGGCATCTTCATGACGCTGCACCATGCGCCTTATCTGCCAGTAGAGCGGCTGTGAATAGCGCGCAATGACGTCGCTGAAAGCGGCGCGGCATGTAGCCGGGTCGCGCAGGCGCTCGGTGAGTCCGGTGTCTTCTTTTATGTTATTTTCGGCTGCCATGTTGTAGCAATTGGAGTTGTAAAGATAACTATTCTTTGCGAATCCGGCAAAATATTGTGGTGAGCGTAGCTAATAAAAAGAAGCCATACCTTTTTTCGGGTATGGCTTCTCAAGCACAACGTATTGTTTTGGAAATATCAGAATGTGTAGCCGATAGTAGCTGACAGGTTGCCTGAATTTACAGAAGCGTCCTCGTATTTGAAGGCTTTGATGAAGTCTGTTCCATAGCTTACGCCCAGGTACAGTTTTTTGATGTTGACGCCTGCGCCGATGTGCCAGCCGAGCTGGAAACGGTTCCATGTTTCATCATCCATATCGTCCTTGCTAAAGACGTTGTACCATTCAGATTCTTCGTCATCGTATTCATCCTCATATTCATATTTAACACGCCCCAGCAGATGCAGCTTGAGATTGAGACCGATATAAGGGGTAATGCTGACATTGTCGGATATGCCGAACTTGTATGCGAAGTTTACCGGTACAGAGAGGGAGATGTTTTGCATCAGTAGTTTTTCATAATAGTCGTCGTCATACTTAACCGATCCGAATCCGAAGTTTGCTTTCACTCCGGTTTCGATGAACATAGGCAGGGTTTTGCTGAGGCTGAAGCCGTGGATGTAGTCAACAGCGAATCCGTTGAGTGAAATGTGGTCTTTATCCTCAATAAATTCGTATTCTTTGTTGGCTGACAGACCGGTGTTTGTATAGGAAACTCCTATGCGATTATAGGATTTGCATAGGTCTGCAGATGATGAACTGCTGCCGCTGTTGCTGAATTGAGCGGATGCCGGCAGGGTGACAGCAATAGCCGCCACGAGTGCCGCGATTTTGTGTAAAAGCATAATTACTTGTTGATTAGTTGATGATATAGGTTGATTAGTTGTGCTTTCGCTTGTGTTGAACAGGTTCAGTCATTAAGTAACTCTTAAAAATTAGTTTATATTATCAAACTCATTGGTAGCTCGTGGTTTACTGCGGCGCTCTTCGGCTTTGCCCGGCGCTTTTTGCTTTCAGTCTCAGTTGTGTAGCTCGCTACACGTCTTCGTCTTCAAACAAAAATCACTCGAACAAACCTCAAAAATCACCTGCAGCTAATTTTTGCGAGTTACTTATATGGAATCATCCATACATTGGCTACGCCATGGGCGCTTCCACGCTGTGAGATGAAAAATATGTGGTCACCGTTGGCGCTCCATACCGGACTGAGGTCATCTGCTGCATGATAAGTGTGCTGCCGAAGGTCAGAGCCATCGGTGCGGCAGGTGAAAATGTCGGTGTTCCAGTATGTTATGTTTCCCGATTCAATTTTGGCGCCTCCGCAAATCAGAATAGTCTTGCCATCGGGTGAAAGTGAGGGCGAATAAAATGAGATTTGCGGGTGTGACAGTATGCATTCCTCTATGCCGCTGGATGTATTTATGCGCCAGATTTCACCACGGCCATTATTATTGCGCGCGAGGTATATTGTTTCGCCATCGGGGGCCGGGCAGGGATTCATGCCGGCAACATAGCTTGACAGATAATTGTTTGCAAGACTATACGCCCATATTGAGGCTCCGTTTTTTTCGGCTCTTGTAAAAAAGATGTTTTCCATAGCCGGGGCAAATACCGGAGAGTAGTCGAGTGCACCGGATGTGATTTGACGGCAGACGAAGCCTGTTGATGCATCGGTAATAAACAGCTGGTTAGTCTTTCCTTTTGATTCAGAAAAGCAAATCTGCTTGCCGTCGGGTGAATACGAGAAGTCCAGGACCGCCTGCCGGTTAGTCCTCATCCGTGAGGCGCCTAATTTAGCAAGGTCTTTGATGAATATGTTGGTGGTTTCGTTGCGGTTCGATAGATAGGCTATACTCTGTCCGTCAGGAGACACTCCGAGTATACGGTTTGTGAACCAGTCGATACCATGTGATGTGCGTTCAATGTATTTATGCGAATGCCAATGTTAATCATAGTATTCAGACGGATACAAAGCATGGGCAGTGTTGCCCAGAATGCACCCGTCGGAATTGGTGGAATAAACGGCAAGCCACGCCCATGATTTTCAGGGCGTCAGCGACTTGTTCTCGTTTATCCTAAATGAAGTTTCCGACGTTTCATTCTGATTGGAACAAATAGCAAACGCTATTAATATTTTATGATTTACAGCTTTTAAAATTATAGTCAGTGGCTAATTGCAACTGACTGTTTTCGCAAGTCTGCTTTAAGTGAAGCCTCTGCTTCAATATTTTCTATGGCAAAGTCACAAAAGAATATAATCTTTGCAAAATAATTAATAATTCAAGTTGAGGTAATCATAAGTGTGTTGCCGAGCTGAGTTGTGGCGGCAAACAGTCGCAGGTGTCCTCCTTGCTTGATTTTGAGCCGCTTTGCAAGCTCGGGCGCGGGTATGATAAAGTTGCGGGCGCTTATATCAAGAGCCGTATATGTGGAGGATATTTCTTTCAAAGTTTTTTTGTTGAACGGAAGTATCTCCTTTATAATGAATCGCTCTCCGGGAAAATCTGGGATGTCACTGCTACTGACAAAGAGGTGGGTGTTTTGAGCAAGCTCGTTTACACCGAATCGCTGACAGAGTGAGCTGAATCCTCCGGCTTTCATCATTGCCGGAAATGGCTCATAGAGAAACATCCCCTCGGCAGGCTCGCAGAAGGAGGCGCTCAGGGAGGATTCTTCGGAAAGGGCGAATGTAAATGCCGGTGCACCGACGGTGAATGCGGTGACCGTGGTGTCGGCATATTCGCGGTCAAAGTCAATCACAGCTACGATTTCCTTGCATTCTGTGCGGGTGCCGGTGACAAAGATGTCGCAGTGCTGCGCCAGCGAGGCGACAATGCTCTTTATGTCAAGCATAGGGGAGGCCTTGATGATGAGGCGTGTGCAGCGCTGACGCAGCAGTGGGAGCATTGCGACGACGTCCGGCGTGCAGTCGCTGAGGGCGAAGATGCGCTTGCCGCCTTCGCCACGCCTCGCGGGGTCTATAAAAATTGTGTCGAAGCGCGAGGGAGTGGTCTGAATCCACTGTGTACAGTCGGCGGTTATTGCTTCAAAGCTTTCTATGCCAAGCGCCCGGGCATTGTGGCGCGCAGCCTCTGTTATTTCAGGGTTGATGTCAATGGCAGTGACGTGCTTTCCGGTCGCCGCGATGTGGAATGCGTCGATACAGAGTCCGCAGGTCATGTCGAGCACTCTGTCGCCGCGCACGAGAGTTGAATGAAAATCGGCGAGCGCGTCGGAAGTGCATTGCTCGGCGGAGAGGGCGGTGGGAAACCAAAATTCCCGGCACTTCAGTGTGTCGGGAAGTTTGGTGGCAGCTTTGCGGCGGCAGTCAATCTGCAAAATCGCGTCCATGACTGTCGCATCGCCTGCGTGCTTGAGCCTTAAAGCGGCTGTGTCGGCTTTGGCGTTGGTTTCAATCCAGTCGAGTATGTTTTCGTTTATTTCCATCAGTTGCCGCCGGAGTTAGATGAGCCGGAACCGGAGTTGCCGTTTCCTCCGCCACCACCGACAACATCGTCATTCTGTATGCCGCCCTTGACCTTCTTGACGCTTGTGCTCATCTTGCCGAAACGGTAGCTGACCGATACGTTGAAGTTGCGGTAATACTTGAGAGCCATGAATGTGCGGCTGTGGTATCCGTCAGCCCATGATTTGCTGATATATCCGGGGGTCTTGCTGTGAACGGGGTTGTTGACTCCGATTCCTACAGACAGGCGCTTCTCTTTGAGGAAGCTCTTGCGGAGGTCGATGCCGTAGTAGATATTGCTCCAGCCGGCTGCCCTGAAAGATGAGTTGAGTCCTTTCGGACTGCAATAGCTGCTGCCCCATACAGAGAGGTTTATGTCCCATGGAAGTGTCTGGGCGAAGCGTCCGTAGATATTGTTGCCCCAGCCGTGGGCTTTTTCTCCGGTGATGGGGTTGCGTGAGTGGTTGTAGTTGACGCCTCCGCTGAGCATCAGGGATGTTTTGTTGGTGGGACGCCAGTTGGCATATATTCTTGACGAAAAACCTTTCAGGCGGCCGGCGTTTTCGTATGTGCTGTAGGTGTGGTTTTCTTCAACTCGTGTCACCTGGATTATGTCGTTGTTTGAGAAGTTGTAGTTTGCCGTGAGTCCGAGGTTGAAGCGTGCTCCCATATAGTTGTACTGGAATGTGAGGGAGTTTTTGCGGACGCTTTCAAGGTCGGGATTACCGCTTGATGTGGCGTTGGGGGTGATATTTTCCGCCGGGTTGAGGTAGTTTATGCCCGGGCGCTGAATGCGTGAGCCGAAAGAGAGCTTGAGTGAATTCTTGCGGTTGGGATTGTAGATGAGTCCTGCATTGGGCACCCAGTCATTGAGATCGGCAGAGAAGGGAGTGTCGCTGTCGTCGGGGAATTTTGCGGCAAGGTGAGAGTACTCGTATCTCACTCCGGCGCGTGCGCCGAACTTGCCGATGTTCAGGCGATAGTCGGCAAAAAGGGCGGCAACCTGGGTGATGTGCTTGAACTCAGACAGGTCAGTGTCAAAACCTATATATTCGCGGTAGCTGTTGCTGTGGTTGTCGCGGTAGATGTATTTTCCGCCAATGTCGATAGTGTGGTATTTGGCAAAGGGCCTTGTCCAGTCAACCTGAAATGTATGCTCCATGCCTGTCGCCTTTTCATTGGAGAGAATACCGGTGTAGGGCACGGGTAGCAGGTCATAGTCCTCATAATAGCTTTCGCTCTCGGAGCGGTTGTCAGTGCCGCTCAGGCGATAGGAGAGCACGATTGTCTCGCCCTTGCGCTTAGTGGAGCGCTGATAGTTGACGCTTCCGTTAAGGTCGGTCCAGCTGCTGGGGTCGGTGTGGCTGCGTGTGGCGTAATGGTAAAGTCGGTCGCCGTTGCTTGAAAACATCTCCGTGAGCCCGAAGGATGAACTTTTATTGCGGGAGCTGTAGCCGCCGAATTCGAATGTGAGCAGGTTGAGGGTGTCGGCTTCCCAGCTGCCTTCAAGTCCCCAGTAGCCGAAAAAGCTTCGGCTTGTGCCCTCGCTGTCGCTGCGGAGGATATCGCCTGTCTGTTCATACACTGTTTCGGAGGTAGAGGTGCTTTCGTTAGCTTTCTTGTTGGTGCGGATGTTGAGGCCGCCATAGAATGAGAGGGCGACTTTGTCGTACTGCGCGGAGAGCCAGATGTTTGGATTAGGAAAATATTGCGGGGTGCTGTAGTAGAGCGACACATTGCCCATAGCTCCTTTGGTCACGGTGTTTTTGAGAGTGACGATATTGAGTATGGCGTTGACGCCTTCGGCATCCTCGCGTGCGCCCGGCTCGGTGATGACCTCGATTTTTTCAATCATCGAGGCGGGGAGCGCCTTGAATATCTCCTTGGCATTGCGGGAGTAGGAGTTGTTCGGGCGTCCGTTTTTATAAATCTTGAAGTCGGTGGAGCCGTTAATCTTTATGGTGCCGTCGGGGTCGACGCTGACGAGGGGGACTTTGCGCAGAAGCTCGTCGAGCATGGATGTCTTTGACTCCTCGTCGGCCTGCACGTCATAGCCGATGCGGTCGACTTCAAGCGACACAAGCGGTTTTGTGGCGATAACTTCGACTGTGCCGAGCTCATAGTTGGCATCTTCAAGCACTATGGTGCCGAGGTCGGCGACAGGTTGTGCCGATGACACCTCAAAAATCTTGTTTACCGGAGTTTTTCCTACAGAAAAGAGGTTCAGCCGGTATTTACCTGCTGCTTTGAGGCTACGGCTGAATGTGCCTTTTTCGCTTGTAACCGCAGTTACAACCGGTTTTACAGAATCGTTGACGGAGTAAACCTTGACCGTGACATACATCGCCGGCTCGCCATCGGTGTCTTTTGTAAGACCTTTTACTTTGAAATCCACTGCGTTAGCAATCAGACTCGTGGCAATGAGCATGAGGCACGCCATTGCCGCTCTAAAATGTGACATATACAGATAGTTGGTTAAAACGAGGGTGGTATTTGTTATCACTCGTTATTATGACGCAAATTTAGGGGTCAACGTTACATATTAAGGCACACATCTTTAATATTTAACATTTGTTTGCCTTTCGGTGGCTATAAGTTTCAGTGGTACGGATATAAATTTGTAACTTTGTTACGAGAATCAGTAAGAATTATGGCAAGACGTAAAAAGGGTCTGAAAAGATTGAGACGCAGGCTGACGGCAGTGGTGTCGGTAGTTGTGACGGCAATAGTGCTGGCGCAGTTTATATCCCGTGCGCGCGAGCTCAACGATAGTGAGTGGATTGAAGGTAAGGAAAATGCTAAAATTGACGCCTTGAGTCTGCTGAGTGTTCGCACGAATCCCCGGCTGAAGAGTCAGGAGATTGAATATGAGGGTTTCAACATGAGTTTTAATCCGGAGGCCCATGAACCAAACTGGGTGGCGTGGGAGCTTACGGCAGAGGAGACGACCGGCAGTACTCCCCGCTATAATAAATTTTCTGCAGATCCGTCAGTAGAGGGGAGTGCCGAGAAATGGGATTACAACTATTCCGGTTATGACCGCGGTCACATGGCTCCGGCAGGTGACATGAAGTGGAGCGAAGAGGCGATGAGGCAGACATTTTATATGACAAATATATGTCCGCAGGCAAAGAGCCTCAACACCGGTGCGTGGAAGCGGCTTGAGGAAAAGTGCCGGCAGTGGGCGAGAGCCGACAGCGCTATTATAATAATATGTGGACCGGTGCTGACAGACAGCATAAAGGAGTGGATAGGTGACAGCCGTGTCGCTGTGCCGGAGCGCTTCTTCAAGGTGATTCTCTCTCCCGGAGCAAATCCTCCGCGCGGCATCGGCTTCATAATGCCGAACGGCTCACTGCCTGGCGGCATCCAAAAGGCAGCAATGAGCATAGATGATGTGGAGGCGATAACTGGGCACGATTTCTTTTCGGCGCTGCCCGACAGCATTGAAAACGCTGTAGAGTCGCAAAATGATTTTCATTTCTGGAGCACAATCAAATAAATATGAGCATAATGGATGACGATATAATATGTGCGATATCCACGCCTCCGGGTGTTGGCGGCATAGCTGTTGCCCGTGTGAGCGGACGTGGTGCGATAGAGCTTGTTGACAGCGTGTGGCGCGGCAAGTCTCTTGCCGGGGCAACAACTCACAGCGCGCATTATGGCGAGATTATGGCACCAGACGGCGACACGCTTGATACCGCGGTGGCAGTGGTGTTCAAAGGTCCTAAATCCTTTACCGGCGAGGACACAGTGGAGCTGAGTGTGCATGGGTCGCGGTATGTGCAGCGCGAGCTGATAAACGTTCTTGTCCAGGCAGGATGCCGCCCGGCAGGCAAAGGTGAATTTACCCGCAGGGCGTTTGCAAACGGCCGGCTTGACCTTGCCTCGGCTGAGGCAGTGGCCGATATGATTGCTTCGGAATCAAAAGCCGCCCACGTCATAGCTGTGCGTCAACTCAAAGGAGAATATTCAAATAATATCGAACGGCTGAGGTCGAAAATAGTGGACCTTACAGCGTTGCTCGAACTTGAGCTTGATTTTTCAGAGGAAGATGTAGAGTTTGCCTCACGAAAATCATTGAAGGAATCGGCAGAGGAGGTGAGGGGAATGCTTGAATCTCTTGCTGGAAGTTTTAAGGCCGGAAATGCGATAAAAAACGGGGTGCCTGTAGCGATAGTCGGCGCTCCGAATGCAGGCAAGTCAACCCTCCTCAACGCATTGCTTGCCGAGGACCGTGCGCTTGTAAGCCCCATAAGCGGCACAACACGCGACACCATCGAGGAAACACTCGATATAGACGGGGTGCTTTTCAGGCTCATCGACACAGCCGGCATCAGGGATACTGCCGATACCATTGAACAGATGGGCATAGAGCGCGCACTGTCAAAGGTCGGTGATGCAAGCATCGTTGTGCTGCTGATAGATCCGACACGTGATGAGGATTCTGATACGGTGGCGAAATATATAGAGGAGAAAATGGCACGTGATGCACGGCTAATAACAGTTGTCAATAAGGCAGACCTTGGCATAGAAATGAAAGGATGCGAGCACGCGCTGGCAATATCCGCCAAAACAGGCGCAGGTGTCGAGACTCTTAAATGCGCACTGGTGGATGCCGCGAGGGCAGGGCTGCCTGATGAAAGCGACATGATAGTGACAAACGCCCGTCACTACGCATCAATAGTAGAGGCACTTGCGGCAACAGGGAGAGTGATTGACGGACTTGATAGCGGCATTTCCGGCGACTTCATATCCCAGGACCTTCGCGAAGTGGCCCACCACCTCGGCACCATCACCGGCACCATCACAACCACTGAAATCCTCTCCACCGTCTTCTCTCGCTTCTGCATCGGCAAGTAATTAGTTAATTATCAATGCTTTATATTGATAGCAATTGACTGTTACTGAACGATAAAACTTAAATCTTACAAGAACGCCTAATGCTGATAACTGTCAGTGTTAGGCGTT
>JAIDJW010000040.1 GCA_029052015.1 Paramuribaculum sp.
TAATGCAAGTGCCATAAAAATTGCCTACCCTTGCCAAACACGGATATACATATATCCCTGTATATTATCAATTCCTGTATACACTCGAGGAGGCTCTGTCGCGAGACAAGGTCTCCATCTTTTTTTACACCACAGCTCAATCGAAGTACACGTTATATTTGCCAAGAAGCGAGCAGGGATGAAGCGACAGCTTTGCCTGGCGCAGACCCTCGTCGCCGGCATCATCCTCTCTGTTTTCATAGCGAAGATACGGATAGCGCGCTTTCATCATTAAGGCAAAGTCGCGGCAAACAATCTCTCCGGCTCCGGTAACAGAATGGTCCATTTTTTCGATATGCACAACAAGGGTATCCATCTTCACCTCGCCGACAGCAAACGCAACAACACCCTTGCCGGGCACTCTTATCAGAATTCCCTCAAAAGGATAATCGTCATAGTTTTCAAGCACCTCTTTCACCTGGCACCTGTCATATTCTGCCATAAGCGGTTTGCCTTCGGGCAGCTGCAGGTTGCTGAAAAAGACTTTTACATCACCGATATTGGCGGCAGTTATCAGCTCTGCGGCATAATCCGGATTATCGGATATAAAGCGGTTGATATGATTGCGCTTCTTATTAAGCTTTTTGCCCGCAAAGGTAGCAAGAGAGTCTATGTCATAAAGATAGTCAGCCCAGTCAGGCAACTCCTCTACGCGAGTGGCGCCATATTTCATCAGCTGCTCCACATATTCACGGGGCACCGCCGACATGAGCATAGGCATTGACCGTGCCATGCAGTAATCTTTCAGCAACCTTACTGACTCGCCAACAGCAAGCTTCCCGACCGGAAGAGAAAACGCTACGGTGCGACAGTCGCTCTCGCTCATTCCTTTGACAAACAGGGTGTCGCGATATACACACATCCGGTAGTTGAACCAGTCGGCCCACATAAACATTCCCCCGACAGTAAAATCGCAGGTGCGTGTGTGGGCATATTTCAGCAAAGATGCAACTTGCTGAACATCCGCGCCGGCCATAGGTCTGAATTCAAGTGCGGAAATCTGCACGCGGGGGCTTGTAGTATATGAAGAGCAACCTGACGTTCTCATAAGAATATCTTAAACATTGTGGTGGTTTTTCAACGCGGGCGCCTGAACTATTGTTCGCCACTGCCGCCGGAAGCCGACTCAGTCAAGCATGAGGCTGATATGGGGACGCTGACTGGTAAAACCGGTGATGTCGCCTATGCGGGCCGAGCTGAACACAAGGCGATTGAATGTGTCGGCAGTTATGTCAAAATCAAGAGTTCCGTTATAGTCATCGTCAATGGAGCAAACGCCTCCGTCTATTATATATATGTGACTGTTTCGCGGCATAAGAGTGTCGCAGATTCTGACGCGCAGACTCAGCGAGGGATTCGCTGCGGCGACAATGCCGAGACACAAGGGAGTGTTGACAATGCGTATCATGCCCCGCGGGTAAAGCTTTCTGCCGTTATATCCCGCGGGAGCCATAACAGTGACCGGCACATCAGGAAAGTATGTGCGGAAGTGGCTGAGCACAGTCTCGCAAGCCTCATCATCCCGCCCGAGAAGCTCCTTGACTATCAGCCTTCCGTCAGCAGGCGCCGCCCATCCCATCGCTGCAATCCGACCATCATCATCCTCTATGGCGATGAATTTTCCTCCATCATGGGCAAGATCGTCAAGTATATTGAGAAAATCGCTTGGTGAATGCAGTATGGTGCATGACCGGGCTGACTCAAACGAATGAAACGCCTCGAAAAGCTTAGGGGAATACGGATCATCGACAGGAGTATAATACCCGCCTGCTGCAAAACGGTGAAGAGACGTAAAGCGCTGCGGGTCGGTGTAAAACACTGTCGAGAAGTCGAATCGGCTGTAGAAATCATAAAGCCAGTCATGAGCCGGAATAAGAGCGCAAGCCATATATCCGCGCTCGGCCGCGGTGTTGAGCGCGGCAAGCATCAGCTCGCTCATATATCCGTTGCCGCGGGCGTGGCGCCGCGTGGCAGCTCCGGCTATGTAGCCAACTGTCACATCCGTGCGGTGAAACTGCATCGAGTACGGCTGAAGGAGCAGTGAACTCACTATACGGCCGCCTTTTTCAAGCGTTAGCGCATCGCGCTCGCTGTACACGCGGCTGAAATACATGTCGATGTAGTCCTGCGGGTCGCCGAAGCACTCTTTCCATATCTTTTTTATCTCTTCCTTGCGGTTCATGTCGGATAGGTTTGCTGATATAACGCGCCGCGCCCTGCAGGTGTTTTGCGGGGCGCGGCATTATATCGCTGTATCTTTACATTATCCCTGATGGGCCGGACGCAGAAGGTCGTTGACAGTCTTCACAGGATTGAATGTGTCGATAGGCACTTCTACAAAAGCGGTGTTCCAGTCACTCATCGCACCGTTCCACAGACCGGGCAGCTCGAGAGCCTTGAGCTCTTTGCCATGACTCGACTTGGAAGAGATGAATCCGGTGGCGGGGTCTGTGTGCCCGAGCAGATTGAAATTGTTGCCATGACGGTCCTTGATGTAGCACACGAGGTCAACGGGGTTGAAATGAGTGGCTGTCTTCATCTTTGCAACATATTCCTCGTTCGAGGGGTCTATCTGATGGCTTTCCAGAATCTGAAGCGAGGCTGATCCGTCGGGGTTGACGGCAATGAACGGTCCACCGCCCGGCTCGCCCTCGTTGCGCACCATACCGCACACTCTCATCGGACGGTCGAGCTTGTCATGCAGATAGACCGCACGGTGGGCGGTGTCCATGTTGACAAACGAAGGGTCGTGGAGGCTGAACTTGTCGCGCATGAAACTATATATCTCATCAAGAGTTGACTCATTGTATGCCCCTGCTGCGAGTGCCTCGAGATAACGGGCGGCAGTGTCGTGGAGCTCTATCAGGTAGCCGGCGATAACCTCCTTATAGCGCACGGTGGCATCGCGGCGGCTGTCGGGCACAACATTGTCGATATTTTTGATGAACACTACTGTAGCCTCCATATCGTTGAGGTTGTCGATAAGCGCGCCGTGACCACCGGGACGGAAGAGGAGCTTGCCGTCCTCGCGGAAGGGGGTGTTGTCCGGATTTGCGGCAACGGTATCGGTAGAAGGTTTCTGCTCGCTGAGACTCACATTGAACTTCACTCCGGTGCGCTTCTCTGTGTCGGGAATCACTTCGGCGAGCTTTTCCTCAAAGAGTTTGCGGTGGTTTGCCGACACTGTGAAGTGCAGGTTTACCATTCCGCCTGTAGCGGCTGTCTGCGCGCCTTCGGTGAGCTGTTCCTCAAGGGGAGTTCGGCTGCCGCCGGGATATGAGTGGAATTTGAGGAGACCTTTGGGGAGACCTCCGTAGTTCATGCCCTCAGGCTTGATAAGAGCGGCTATGACCTTCTTCTGCTGTCCGTCGGCAATAAGCTCGCGGGCACCGGTGTCATATAACTTGCGGCAGGTAGCGTCAAGGTCTGCGGCAAAGGGAAGCTTGTCGAAGTCGGCAAGAAGTTTGTCAACCGCCGAGCCCGGAGCCGCGATGTCACTGTCACCGTCAACGAACTCGAACAGGGCTTTGAACATTCGTGAGGCCGCTCCGCTGGCCGGCACGAATTTGCACACATCGCCCCCATCGGCGAGATATTTGTGCCACCGCTGACGCGCGGCCTCCTCCTGTTCAGGGGCAAGAACCGTGATGCCGTTGCCGGGACGTGCAGCGTCAATGATTGTGAGATACGGAAAACCTTTTGCGAAACGCGAGAGCATGGCGTTGAGCTGCTCCTCTGTAATACCCTTTGCCTCAAGGGTGAGAATGTCTTCTGGTTGTAACATGGCAGATTGTAAGATTGGTTTGAATGCCCAAAAGTAACAATAAAATCTATAAGTAGGTGTAGATTTTCTGCTTAAATGTGAAGGATTTTGCGTTAAGGTTGTTTAACTTTGCATTCGTGATAGACAGAAGTGACATACAAAAGGCTGTCGAGACACTGCGCAGAGGCGGTGTGATAGTGTATCCCACCGACACGGTGTGGGGCATAGGCTGTGACGCGACAAACAGCGATGCCGTGCGCCGGGTGTTCGAACTCAAGAAGCGCGCCGACTCCAAGGCGCTCATATCTCTTGTGGGCGACTATGCCGCGCTTGAGCGTTGGGTCGATGATGTGCCCGATATTGCTTTCGAGCTGATGGATGCCTCGGACCGTCCGGTGACGATTGTATATGACCGCCCGCACGGATTTGCTCCGGAGCTGCTTGCCGAGGACGGCAGCGCGGCGGTGAGAGTGTGCGGTGAAGAATTTACCCGCGCCCTGTGCAAGGCATTCCGCAAGCCGGTGGTAAGCACGTCGGCAAATGTCAGCGGCGCGCCCACTCCGGCATCTTTCGCCGACATCAGCCCCGACATACTTTCGGGAGCCGACTATGTGGCGACATCCCGTCGCGACGGGACACCCTGCGGCAAGCCGTCTATAGTTGTCAAACTCTCCGGCAGCGGAGTAATCAAAATATTGCGGGGCTGATGGCAGAAGACACACATAACAATAACAACATATCCGAGCGATTGCACGAAGCGTTCATGTCATTTCTGATATGGCGCGAAAAGCATGTCAAGGAGAAGACTTTCGTCATATTCCTCTCGCTGATTGTGGGGGTGCTCGGCGGCTTCGCGGCCCTGATACTGAAATCACTCATTCACCTCATATCTTCGGTTCTCACGTCACATCTCGACGTAACCGAAGGCAACTATCTGTTTTTCATCTATCCGGTGGTGGGCATACTCATCACAGTGCTTTTCGTGCGCTATGTGGTGCGCGACAACATCAGCCACGGAGTCACACGGGTGCTCTACGCCATTTCTCAAAACAAAAGCCGGCTGAAGAAGCACAACATGTACTCCTCGATGCTCGCCAGCTCCATAACCATAGGATTCGGCGGCTCGGTGGGAGCGGAGGGTCCGATAGTGTTTACCGGAGCGGCGATAGGTTCCAACTTAGGGTCGTGGATGAGAATGTCGCCGCGAGTGCTCATGATTCTTGTGGGGTGCGGAGCTGCTGCTGGCATAGCCGGTATATTCAAGGCGCCTATAGCGGGGATGCTTTTCACACTGGAGGTGCTGATGATAGATCTGACAACAGTGTCGGTGATGCCGCTCCTTATCGCATCAATCACCGGAGCCACTATAGCCTACACTTTTACCGGCTATGACGTGGAGTTTTTCTTCATTCAGAGCGAACCCTTCGTCACATCCCGAATACCTTTCGCAATACTTTTAGGCGTATTCACCGGGCTGGTGTCGCTATATTTCACCCGCGTGATGAACATGATGGAAAACTATTTCGGCTCCATCTCCAACCGATGGCTCAAACTGGCTATAGGCGGCGCGCTGCTGTCATGCCTCATCTTCATATTCCCGCCTCTATACGGCGAGGGCTACGGGTCGATTGTGAGCCTGCTCGACGGCAATGTAGGCGGCATTCTCGACGGGTCAATGTTTTATGCCGACAGAGACAATGTGTGGTTCATCCTCACCTTCATTGCCCTGATTATCCTCACAAAGGTATTCGCCACATCCGCCACCAACGGCTCAGGCGGAGTTGGAGGCACCTTCGCGCCATCGCTCTATGTGGGGTGTATGGCTGGCTTCTTCTTCGCATCGCTCATCAACCATGTGTTTGACCTCGACCTGTCGGTAAAGAATTTCGCGCTTATGGGCATGAGCGGCGTGATGAGCGGTGTGATGCACGCCCCGCTGATGGCAATCTTCCTCACGGCGGAGCTGACAGGCGGCTACGAGCTTTTCCTGCCCCTGCTCATAGTGAGCACGCTGTCCTACGGCACAATAAAGATTTTCGAACCTTACAGCATCTATGCGATGCGTCTGGCACAGAGAGGCGAGCTGCTCACCCACCACAAGGACAAAGCGGTGCTTACCCTGCTCAAAATAAACAATGTGATTGAAACCGACTTTATGAGCGTGCGGCCCGAGATGAGCCTGAAGGAAATGGTGGGCGTAATTGCGAAATCCAACCGCAATCTGTTTCCTGTGCTTGACGCCGAGGGCCATCTGCTCGGAGTTGTGCTTCTTGACGAGATACGCAACATAATGTTCCGCCCGGATCTTTACCGGCGAATGTACGTTAAAAAATTCATGAGCATACCTCCAGCACGCATAGAGGTGGGAGAGAGCATGGAGACCGTGATGAAAATCTTTGACGACACCGGCGCATGGAATCTGCCGGTGGTGGAAAACGGCAAATATGTGGGTTTTGTGTCAAAATCAAAGATTTTCAACTCATACCGCAGAGTGCTCCGCCATTACAGCGAAGACTGACACTTGCGCACACGTCGGGGAGGGGGAAAACGGCCAACAAGACACACCGTAAAGCAGCGGAAATTGTGTAAATTTGTACCCTGTTATTCACGTTTTGATTCTTTGTTTTTATGATTATTAATTCTTCACGCAATCAGTTTTGGCTGAAAATCAGGAAAGAGTATGTGTTTGACAATTTCGAGGCATTGCTGTCGTATCTTCATAACTATGTGTATAGCTCAGACAAGGAAAAGAATCTCGATTATGACGCCACGCTTGAATGTATGCTCGAACTTGCAGAGGAGTATAGCGCTATCATAAGGAGAACACCATATTATAACGTGCCTGATTTTGGTCGCGACACCGTGACTGTTGTCAAACTTATGCTCGCCACCCTGCTTGCATCCCATAAAGCCGGGCGCACCGAAGCCACTCTTGTCGGGTCGATAGGAGAGATGTTTATGAAGCTGCCTGTAGTATTGACCGACACAGACATAACAGCAATATTCAATATCGTTGCCGACAGCATACGAGGATTCAGGCTTGCGTCACCGGGATATTCATGGAACGACGTAAAGAACATAGACACCAAGCTCGATGTGATAGCTGTTAAGTTTTCGCACGCCAGATTCGAGAAATCTCAGCGGCGCAACCGGTCTATGTATGTTGAAAACAATGGCTTGCTTTTGCTTCCGGAACATGGTGAGGCAATAGTGGGCGTCATGAACCTGAGCGAGTTTCGCAATGGGCAACACTCACAGCAGATACAGTTGCCGGGAGTGCTCAATGTAGCGGTTACCAAACGTGATTATGTACGCACTCATGATTTCGAAAGAATGTACGATACCGGCACACAACTGCTTGCCAAACAGCATCAGACAGTGCCCTCCCCTGCTGTTAAACAGAAAGATTACAACGCTAATGATATGTTTGTGGTGCGGGTGGTATCGAAATATGGCAAAAAGATTGAAGTAGAGACAGTTGACCCCGCATACAACAAGATATCCGGCAATCTCCGCACATACGTAAGCAGAGAGCGTCCGCAATGTTGCAATATCAGCGAAGGGCAGTATCTTTATGCCTGCCTTGCAGGTGATGACGTGCGCGAACCCTTCGAGCTAAATGAAGCTGTAGAGAGCTACTACAGGGATTATTCGGCGCTGTTTGCAGGGAAGACCACAACGGCAATATACGTGCGCGACTACAAGAACGGCATGGAAATGATTACCGCCGAGGGCATTCGAGTGGGCATTGACAAATCAAAAATCGCGGAGCTCGGCGAAGCCGCCGTCCATCAGCTTGAGGACGCGCAGGAGGACGGCATGCCAGTAGTGATAAAATTTTATCTCCGTCCGCAGGACAACGATGCCGACAATTTCCACTGCTATGCGGAAATTGTTGTAAACGAAGATGGCGAACTGCCAGTGACAGATGCCGCTCCATTTACCATAGCCGAGGCAGACCAGGCATTTTATGATGTGTTTTGCGAAGAAGCCGCTGCCGAAGCCGGCGAGGATATGCTACGCAATAATGTGGAGTATCATGAGTGTGACACACAGACATTCGTGCCACTGATAGCGGCTCTTGCCCGCTTCATATCCGGCAATCTGCTGTGCAAGAGCAGACTGGAATATATCACGGCGGTGGCCATGATGAGCAGCATCTGCGAACGTAAAGACGAATACGAGTACGCTTGCCATCAGCGGCAATATCTTCACGCCCTTGCAGGATTTGCCCGCAATGAAAATGTAGAGAAGATAACTGTGCCCGATTGCCTGGCGGGAAATCCGACTGTAGAATACCATAAAAAGATAACTGAACTACTTGACACCTACCGCAAAAAGGACACACGAAGCTCAATGGCTGCGGTGATTGGCGATGACAGTTTACAGACGTATGACAAAATCTCCGCTTTAGTCACTGCCTCCAACAGTCTTATAGATATTATCGACGAGCGCGAGGTCAACAATATCAAGCTCGCCATAGCCCACGAACTGTGTGTCGATGACGAATATGTGTCAATTCTTGATGACCGCACATACTACGGCACAGAGAGCATCAGGCTGGAATTCAAGAGCACAGTAGTTTATCCGCCTGAAAACCGGCGCCGTTATGCCTCGGCTGTCGCCGACCCGCACACTCAGCGCTGGGCAATAATCAAAAGCGTGTGCGGATTTCTCAATTCGCGCGGCGGAGGCGAACTGCTTATCGGTGTCAATGATGCCGGCTATGCGGTGGGAGTCGACCACGACATCAAGGCTCTAATGAGTCTCGGTCTTATATATGGTTCGGACATCGACGCCTTCCGCACCTATCTGCAGAATATACTTGATTTCGCATTCAGAACTGCGGACAGCAAGGAGATAAATACAAACATAGCCCGCACCTGCCTGGAATATCTGCCGGAGGAAAACGCAGAGGGCAAGACAATAATGCGCATAAAGGTGCAACCCTACCGCGACGCGGTGGTTGAGCTTGTTGATGACGCCTCGCGCCCCGACAATATCGAGAGTTCATACGTGCGTCGCAGCGGACGCACTGTCACCCTCACCGACGAGCTCCGCCGCGAAGTGCAGAGCTACAAAGCCTGACCTTTTCCCGCACCCCCTTGAGGGCGCGGGAAAAGAATTAGTCAAGGGTGAGAGTGCGTGAGCCGTCGGGGTTGACAGTGATATCAACACTGACTGTGTCGTCCGGCAGTATGTCGGCTATCTTTTCTGACCATTCGAGCAGGCAGAGCGCTCCGGAGTCGAAGTAGTCCTCGACACCTATGTCAAAAGCCTCCTCTATGTTTTCTATGCGATATAGGTCAAAATGGTAGATAAGCTCGGCAGTGGTGTTGGAGCGGTATTCATTGATTATTGAGAATGTTGGCGATGCCGCAGGGTCATCCTCTACCCCAAGCTCGCGGCAGAGTGCCGAGATGAATGTTGTTTTGCCGGCTCCCATCTCGCCATTGAATGCGTAGACGGTGCGGTCGTCCATAAGTGCGGCAAATTCCTTGGCTGCACGTGGCAGGTCATCGAGATTCGCAATGGTTATTGTCTTTTTTTCCATATCATTTGATGGTTTTAGGCGTTAGGGTGACAGCGGGCACGAGCATTTCCTGCATGGATATGCCTCCGTGCTGGAAAGTATCGGCATAGTGCTGCGCGTATTTGTTGAAATTCGTCGGATAAGCGAAGAAATCTCTGCCGCGGGCAAAGATGTATGACGAGGAGATGCCCGGGTTGGGCAGCATGAAGTCGGCGGCATTTTTCACCTCCAGAACTTTGGATGAGTTGACGCCGAGATTGCGCCCCACCTTGTAGCGGAGGTTGCTGTTGATGTTTCTGTCGGCGGCAACTTTTACCGGAGTGTCTACCCGTATGGTGCCGTGGTCGGTGGTAAGCAATGCCGTTGCTCCCGAAGCGGCTATTGCTCTGAACAGCTCGTTGAGAGGCGAGTGGATAAACCATGAGCGCGTGATGGAGCGGTAGGCGGCGTCTGTGCCGGCAAGCTCCCTCACCGCCTTACTCTCTGTGCGGGCGTGGGAGAGCATATCGATAAAGTTGACCACTACCACATTAAGATTGTTGGCTGCGAGCGAGGACACCTTTTCAATAAGCCTCGCGCAGGCATCGGAGTCGTTGAGCTTAGTGTATGAGAAGGCAAACTTGCGCCTCATCCGCTGCATGAATGATGCGATAAGCGGCTCCTCATTGATGTTTTTGCCCTCGTCGCTGTCCTCGTCTACCCACAGCTGCGGAAACGTGCGTGCGATTTCTGCCGGCATGAGCCCTGAGAAGATGGCATTGCGGCAGTATTGCGTTGCGGTGGGCAATATTGCGCAATAAAGGTCAGTGTCGATATTGAATGTGTCGCTGAACATGGAGCTGACGCTAATCCACTGGTCAAGGCGGAAATTATCGATAACTATCAGCCACACCTTTCTGCCGGCGTCAAGCAGCGGTAGAATGCGCCTGCTCATTATGCTGTGGCTCATCAGAGGCGCGTCAGCGGTTTCGTCGGCGAGCCATGAGCTATAGCGGGCGGCAACGAATTTAGCAAATGCGAGATTGGCGTCATTCATCTGCGAGACGAGAATCTCTGCCATATCTCCGGGCGCTCCAGGCTCCTCCAGCTCTATCTGCCAGTAGGTGAGCTTGCGGTACAGCTCCATCCAGTCATCGAGGCTTGATGCGCTATAGGTAAGAGTTGAGATGCGTGAAAACTCGTCGCGGTAGCTGTTGAGCGACTGCTGCGCAACAAGCTGCGGGGAGTGGAGCAGCTTCTTTATTGAAAGCAGAATCTGGTTGGGATTTACAGGCTTGATAAGATAATCGGCTATCTTGCTGCCGATAGCCATGTCCATTATGTTTTCCTCCTCGCTTTTGGTAATCATCACCACCGGGATATGCGGCAGAGCCTCTTTCAGTCGCGAGAGGGTTTCGAGTCCGGTGATTCCCGGCATATTTTCGTCAAGAATCACAAGATCGAAAGAACTCTGCGAGGCTTCGCGCAGAGCGTCGACTCCGCTTCGGGCTGTGGTGACATCATAGCCTTTGGAGTTGAGAAACATTATATGGGGCTTGAGCATGTCTATCTCGTCGTCAGCCCATAGTATATGCGGTCGTTTGCTGTTCATGGTTCTTGCGTATTTTCTGTTTCGTCATCGCTGCCGTACATCTCATACTCGCCGGGATACTCGTCAGGGGCGAGCACAGCTTCATGCACTCCCTTGGCTGCGGCCGCCTCGGCAGCACGTTGGTACTGGTCGAGGCTAAGGCCGCTGCGGAGTATTACAGCGAAGTTTTCCTCGCTCACCACCATCGGCACTACGGCATCCGGCAGATGCGCGCCCTGCGGTCCCTGAATCATGGAGAGGTAGCGCGAAATCTCGCCGATATTTGCAAAGCCTTTGACAGTGAGAATGCCGAGATTGCCGAACTGCATCTGCTCCAGGTCAAAATCACGGATGGTAAAGGTGTTGAAATTGAAACGAGCCACTTCGTAGAGCACCTCGTTGGCGCTGACGCTGTCGGTGGGGAATGTGAGCAGCAGCATCTGAGGCACCTCAGGGTCGAGACTGAACACAATGGTGTCGGCGGCAGCGGCGTCTGTAGCCTGCGCATCGGCGGCGATCAGGCGTGTGGAGCGTATCATAGCGGCACCCGATGAGCTCGCAGCATGTAGCTTTCGTCCGGATGTAGCTCCTTTTATATATGCCGATGCAAGCGGCGCGGCTTCGGCATCGGGATACTTCTCAAGCAGCGAGCGCAGAGCGGCGACAAACCCGGGGGTATCGCCGTCGGTGATATGGGTAAGTGCCTCAAGAAATAGAAACTTTGGCATGAGCGGCGACAGCGGATATTTTTCCTGCGCCTCGGCGGTAGCCGCCTTGACCGCGGCATTGTCACCGCCGATAAAGCCGCCAAAGGCCTGCTCGTAAAGCCGCTCCTGGCGCTCAGGCATGGCCTTGAGATGCTCGAGATACTGCGGATCGGTCATGGCCTGCCCCAGTGGAGAGTCGGCAAACTCGCTGACAATCAGCGCTCGATATTTCTCCCCCTCGGCAATATTGCCCTGCCTCATGTACATGAGATACATATTATAATAGGTGTCGAGACGGTACACATTGTCGGGATAGTCGGCGAGCAGCCTCAGCCAAGGGCGCTCGGCTGCGGGATAATCCTCAAGTTTATCCTTGAGTATGAGGCCCATATTGTATAGACCCTCCTGTATTGCCTCGTGAGCTTTGGCGCGCTGCTCGGCTGTCTGCGGTATATCTTTGAGGTAATACTGCGGATTGTGCGGGTCGTCCGCGGCTGCGGTTGCCTGTTGAGCGACATCACTTTCGGTTGCTGTTGTGTCGCTTTCCTCCGCGGTCTCCTCGGATGCTATCGCAGCATAGTCGCTCTTGTTGCGGCGCCGCCAGTTGTCTTCCAGCTTTCTGCCTCCCCAGCGTCGCCGGAATTCCGTTGCGCCCGCGGCTTTGGCAGCGTTGTTGTAGAAATACCACGACTTATCGCTGTTGAGGGTAAAGGTTGTCGGCGCGTTGGCACTCCCCTGCTGCGTGTCTGGCTTCTCACTGTCCATGGCCTCCTCCTCGCGCTGCTGACGCTCCTGCTCGCGGCGCTCCTCCTCTTCGCGCTTTATGAGTTCGCGTATCATGCGGTCAATCACCGCCATGCGCTGCGCTTCAGGCATATCGGCGAGTTCAAGCAGCGAATCCTGAAGGTGGACATTGCGCGAGTGCACTGCGAGTTCGTCGAGCACATCCGAGCGCAGCTTGATGCGGTCGAGTCCGGGATAGTCATCGGCGAGCATTGGCACCGCAACCGCATAGCGCGGCTGCGCCTTGTCGTAATCACCAAGGGCAAAGTACAGCTCCCCGAGGGCGAGGCTTGCCATGGCCATATCTATGCCCTGGCGGGTGGATTTGTCAACCGCGGCGGTGTACGCCTTTACGGCGGCGGCGGTGTCGCCGAGCGCGAGCAGCAGATTGCCCTCGGAGTGGTGAATCTGGTCGAGATACGGCTTGTTGCGGTCGTAACGGGTCATACGGCGAATGGCCTTAAGCTCGGATGCGGCATCTGCGCCGGTGGCGGTTGCTCCGCGGCGTATTCGGGCGTTGAAGCGCGTGCGGTAGGGGGCGTTTATGCTTGACCCTACCTTTTTGAACGCCTCGCTTGCCCCGGCATTGTCACCCTGACGCTCAAGGAGCTGCCCGAGCAAAAAGGTGAGGCGCGTGCGTTGCACTCCCTTTGTGCGGCTGACGGCTGTGCGCAGCGGCGCTATAGCCTCGTCATAGCGCCCCGAAGATATAGCTATGTCAGCGGCAGTGTAGGCATAGAGCCCTTCAAGCATTCCGGACACAAGTTCTTTTTGTTTCACTCTATCAAGAGTGACCTGCGCCTCATGCACCCAGCCTGCAGCGCAGTAGCTCCGAGCCTGCCAGATGCGCGCTTCGGTGACACTTGACGGCAGCCACCAGAAATGGCGCGCGATATACATGAAAGTGGCTGCGGCTCCGAGAAAGTCGCCGTCCATATACTGGCTGCGTGCCATCAGCATCCACGCGTTGTGAATAAAGGGGTTATACTCCTCGCGCTTGAGCCATTCGCGATACTCCGGGTCGCGGCTCTTGCCGGGGATGCGCCGCGGACGTTTCTTTATCGACCTAAGCTGAATAGCCTTCTGCGCTTTTTCTATCGAGCGGGTGAAAGAGCCTGTAGGTTGCGGCGATTTGGGGTTTGAGCGTGCTTCGGCAGGGTGCATAGGCAGGAGGCGCGTGAAGTCATCCTCGTAAGTCGACTCCATTTCATTGAGAGTCTCGCGGTAGTGCTCGTGGCCGTTATAATACACATTGTAGCGTGTTATGAAAGCCTGATAGTTTCGCGTAGCTGCTGTATTCTTTTTAGGCGTGCAGGATGTGAGCGCGGCAATGCACGCTGTCACCGTTACAACTATTTTAAACAGGCGTATGCTCACTTTGCTCCAGCTAATCGTTTGTCGGCTATATGTTTTGAAATCGAAACTCCGATTGCGGTAATCAGATATGCCGAGCACATCACGAGCACTATCAGCGCAGAGCATGGCACATCTATCACGGTGCCGAGCAGCAGCCCGCCGATGCAGCAGGCGAGCGACACGCCCACCGACAGCGCCATCAGGCTGCCGAAGCGCTTGCAGAAGAGCTCGGAAATCATCTGCGGGAGCGCGAACATCGACATCAGCAGCATCACGCCCACAAGACGGATGGTGAGAACTATGCACACCGCCACAAGCACTGTCATGGAGTAGCTGATGAAGCGCACCGG
>JAIDJW010000041.1 GCA_029052015.1 Paramuribaculum sp.
TAGAATACCTGCCTGTCACGCAGGGGGTCGCGGGTTCGAGTCCCGTCCATACCGCCGAGGAGAGAGGAGAATGAGTAATTGTCAAGCTTGCTTGCGTTACTCATTCTTTTTTTATGTCATTTTTGAAGCAAATTTTTCGCTGTTCAGAAGTAAATCGCTAAATTAGCCGTCAGAGAACAGTTTCAGGTCATGAAACGTTTTCCTTGGACTTTAAACATACAGCTATGACACCCGACAGACACAGATACTGCGTGATAATGTGCGGCGGCATAGGCAGTCGCTTCTGGCCCTACAGCCGCACCAACAAACCCAAGCAATTCATCGACTTCTTCGGCACCGGCAGATCGCTCCTTCAGATGAGCTTTGACCGAATATTGCCGATTGTGCCTAAGGAAAATATAATTGTAGTCACAAACGCCATATATGAACCTTTGGTGCGTGAGCAACTTCCTGAACTTGACGACAGCCAGGTGCTCCTCGAGCCGTGTCGCCGCAACACAGCCCCCTGCATCGCATGGGCGGCATGCCACATTATGGCGCGCGATCCGCAGGCAAGCATGATTGTGACCCCGAGCGACCATCTTATCACTAATGAGGCTGAATTCAACCGCAGCGTACTCCGCGGGTTTGAATTCGTAGAAAAAAACGATGCCCTTCTAACTCTGGGCATACACCCCACACGCCCCGAAACCGGCTACGGCTACATACAGATTGGCCAGGAAGTCGAACCGGGCATACTCAAAGTAAAGACATTTACAGAAAAGCCGGATATTGAGCTTGCGCGCGTGTTTGTTGACTCCGGAGAGTTTTTCTGGAACTCAGGCATATTCCTTTGGCGCGCGGAGACTATCGCCGAAGCCTTCCACTCGCTCGCGCCGGATCTTGCCCGCGAATTTGACAAAGGCCAGGGCATATTCGGCACCGATGGTGAAAAAGCGTTTATCAACGAGCGCTTCCCCGCCTGCCCGAGCATATCTGTCGACTTCGCAATAATGGAAAAAGCGCCCAATGTCTACGTTGAGTGCGTGGACTTCGGATGGAGCGACCTCGGCACATGGAGCGCGCTCTATGACAACTCGCCAAAAAACCGGGAGGCAAACGTCACCCAAAACTGCAATGTGATGACCTACGACTCGTCAGGCAACATATTTGCCGTGCGCGACGAAAAGCTGATAGTTGTGTCCGGCATACACGACTACATAATCGCCGATGCCGGCGACGTGCTGCTGATTTGCCCCAAAAGCGAGGAGCAACGCATAAAGCAGATGGTCAACGACGTGCAGGTGAAGTTTGACGACAAATATCTATAATAACCCATAAAAACGGATGTGAGCTTCTGGTTCACATCCGTTTTCTTAACAAGTTCTTAAATCAGGCATCATTTGGTATAGTGCACCGGCATCTCGCGCACAATGCTGTGGTCAAGCGAGATAAGAGTTTCAGTGCCCTTGACACCGGCAATAGTCTGGATTTTGCCGTTAAGCAACTCCATGAGGTGCTCGTTGTCGCGCGCATAAAGTTTTATGAGCATTGTGTACGGACCTGTGGTGAAATGACACTCCACAACCTCCGGTATCTTCTCGAGCTCGGGCACGACATCTCGATACATGGAACCACTTTCGAGATTCACCCCGATATATGTGCAGGTGCGGTAGCCCAACGCCTTTGGATTGACATGATATCCTGAGCCGGTGATGACATTGAGGTCTATCATGCGCTGTATACGCTGATGGATTGCCGCCCGCGACACTCCGCATTCAATCGCCACATCCTTAGATGGAATCCTGGCATTCGCCATCACTATTTCAAGTATCTTCCTGTCAAGGTTATCAATCTTTTCCATGAATTATCTGCTGGATTTGCTTACAAAATTAGATATTAACCGCGAAATCGCAAACAATTTGCTAATTTTGCAACACAAACCGGCTATAACAGCTAATATATGATCAAGAATCTGCTCTTTGACTTAGGCGGCGTGATAATGGATATCGACCGCATGAATTGTGTTGCATCATTCAGGAGACTCGGCATGGAAGACCCCGAACGGTTTCTCGGAGAATATGTGCAGCAGGGTCCTTTCGGCGACCTGGAGAGCGGCAAAATTGATGCGCCGGAATTCCGCGCCGAACTCCGCAAATATCTCCCTGCAGGAGTGAGTGACAACGCCATAGACTCGGCGTTCTCCGACTTCCTTATCGGAATACCGCTTAAAAGACTTGACGCTCTCACCGCCCTGAAGGAGCGATACAACATATATATCCTGAGCAACACCAATCCCATTATGTGGGACGGCCGCATCGCTCAAGAATTTGCAAAACAGGGCAAGGACATCACAGCATATACCAATGGAGCCATCACCTCATTTGAGGTAAAATGCATGAAGCCGGATGTCCGCATATTTACAGAAGCTCTCACAAAATTCGGCATCAAAGCGGAGGAAACCGTGTTTCTTGATGACAGCAAAGCAAATGCTGACGCGGCGGCGCAACTCGGATTTGACACCATCCACGTTGCCCCGGGTTGTGAATTCACAGATTTGCTTGCCGCAAAAGGACTCTGACCTATGGCGCAGACCGCACTCATAGCTGCATTAGGTACATTCGACGGAGTGCACCTCGGCCACGCATTCATTATTGAAGAGCTGAAGCGGGAAGCCCAGACCATCGGCATGGTGCCGGCTATTGTCACATTCTCCTCCCATCCTCTTGCCGTCATACGCCCGGAAAGAGCGCCCGAACTACTCACCCCGTTGCACTCTAAGCTGAAAATGCTTCGCGAACGCGCAAAGACAATCGTGCTGGACTTTGACAGCACCATGCGCAGCATGAGTGCTTATGACTTCATGACAATGCTTCGCGACGCCTACAATGTGCACGCCATGCTGCTCGGCTATGACACCCGGTTCGGTCATGACCGCCCCACCGAATTCGCCGACTATGTGGCGCTCGGAGCTAAAGCAGGCATAGACATAAGGAAAGCCGGCGAATATATCGGCGAGGACACCCCGATTTGCTCATCACGGATAAGAACCGCCCTAAAGAACGGCGAAACAGACCTTGCCAACAGAATGCTCGGGCACCGCTACACTTTTGCCGGCACAGTCACACACGGCAAACAGCTTGGCAGAACAATTGGCTACCCTACCGCCAATATTGCGCCGGAATGTGACCGGCAGCTTGTTCCGGCAGGGGGAGTATACGCCGTTTATGCAAAAATAGAAGGGATTTCGACTGTTTTTCCGGCTATGCTCAACATCGGCACTCGACCTACGGTAGACAATACGCCTGAGGCGCCCCGCACACTCGAAGTCCACATTCTTGACTTTGCAGACAACATCTACGGAAAAAGGATTGAAATAGAATTTATCGACCGTCTGCGCGACGAATGTCGCTTCAATTCTCTTGACGAGCTCAAAGCGCAGCTTGGCAGAGACGCCGAAGCTACCCGCAGCCGCCTTGGAATCCGCTAAAGAAATGCCAGATGGCAAGCGCAACCGACACTGACACATTCAGCGAGTGCTTGGTGCCGCACTGCGGAATCTCTATGCACCTGTCGGCCATATCCACCACCGCCTGCCCTACTCCGTGCACCTCATGCCCGGCTATGACCGCATAGCGCATTCCGGACTCCACGGCAAAATCCTGCAGCTCCACACTCCCCTTCACCTGCTCCAGAGCGCACACACAGTAGCCATCGTCCTTAAGGCGACGCACGCACTCCTCGGTGCTTTCAAAATACTCCCACGCCACAGAATCCTCTGCGCCGAGGGCGGTCTTGTGGATTTCGGGCGAGGGTGGACACGCGGTTATGCCGCAAAGCATTATGCGCTCAACGGCGAAGGCATCGCTGGTTCTGAACACCGACCCGATGTTGTTCAGCGACCTCACATTATCAAGCACCACCACAAGCGGTATTTTGGCCTTTGAGCGAAAGACCTCGACCGAATCACGGCCGAGGTCCCATATCGTTTTCTTTTCCATCGGCTATTTTTGCGTCAGTCGATGATGTCGAATCCGGTGTACTTGCGCAGACATTCGGGCACTACTATGCCCCGGGGAGTCTGGTTGTTTTCAAGCAGAGCAGCCATGATGCGCGGCAGAGCGAGAGCGGAGCCATTGAGTGTGTGGCAGAGCTGAGGCTTCTTGTCGGCGCCGCGGTAACGGCATTTAAGGCGGTTTGCCTGATATGTCTCGAAATTGGACACCGAGCTTACCTCAAGCCAGCGCTTCTGCGCAGCTGAGAACACCTCGAAGTCGAATGTGATGGCTGATGTGAAGCTCATGTCGCCTCCGCACAGACGGAGGATGTGCCACGGCAGGCCGAGCTTTTCGAGCAGTCCCTGCACATGGTCCTTCATCTCCTCGAGAGCAGCGTAGGATGTTTCAGGCTTCTCGATGCGCACTATTTCCACCTTGTCAAACTGATGCAGGCGGTTGAGACCGCGCACATCCTTGCCGTAGCTGCCGGCCTCGCGGCGGAAGCAGGCGCTGTATGCGCAGTTTTTTATCGGCAGCTTGTCCTCGGCGATGATTACATCGCGGTAAATGTTGGTGACAGGCACCTCGGCAGTGGGTATAAGATAGAGATTGTCCTCATTGATATAGTACATCTGACCCTCCTTGTCGGGGAGCTGACCTGTGCCGTAGCCTGAAGCCTCGTTTACAACGTATGGAGGCTGAATCTCCAGATAGCCCGATTTGCCCGCCTCATCGAGGAAGAACTGAATGAGCGCTCTTTGCAGACGCGCGCCTTTGCCGATATATACCGGAAATCCGGCACCGGTTATCTTGACACCGAGGTCAAAATCTATCAGATTGTATTTTTTTGCGAGATCCCAGTGCGGCAGCGCGTCCTCGGGAAGATTCGGCATGGGTCCGCCGGTCTTCTCGACCACATTGTCGGCGGCTGTAAGTCCGGCAGGCACCGCATCGCAGGGCAGATTGGGCACCGACAGAAGTATGTCGCGTATCTGCGACTCCGCAGCCGCGAGCTTCTCGGCTGTTTCCTTCTGCTGCTGTTTCATCGCGGCGACTTCCGCCTTGGCAGCCTCAGCCTCTTCCTTCTTGCCCTCCTTCATGAGCGCGCCGATGCGTGCGGCGCACTTGTTGAGTTCGGCAGCCTTTGTGTCATTGTCAAGCTGCAGAGCGCGACGGCTGTCGTCAAGCTCTATGATGCGCTCAATAGCCTCCTTGCCGTCAAAGCCCTTTACGGCGAGGCGCTCTATCACCCTTGCGGGATTCTCTTTTATCTGCTGTAGTGTAAGCATTGTGTTTTTTGCGTGAATTATTGACCGAGAAGTTCCTTGACCTTAGCGCTGATAGCCTTGCCGTCAGCCTTGCCTGCGAGCGCCTTTGAAGCGACGCCCATCACCTTGCCCATGTCGCGGGGACCGGCTGCACCGGTCTGGGCAATGATTTTCTGCAGCTCGGCAGTGAGCTCCTCCTCGCTCAGAGGCTTCGGCAGATACTCTTCAATCACGGCTGCCTCGGCAAGCTCGTTTGCGGCGAGTTCGGGGCGGTTTTGCGAAGCATATATCTCGGCGGTTTCCTTGCGCTGCTTCACCATCTTGGTCATGATGCGTGTGGCGTTGTCATCGCTCAGTTCGCCATCAGCGCCCTTGGCGGTCTTGGCTTCGAGAAATTCCTTCTTGATGCCGCGCAGAGTCTCCAGGCGCACCTTGTCCTTGGCAAGCATCGCCGCCTTGATGTCGGCGCTTATTCTGTCAAACAAATCCATATCTTGCGTTTTTATTCCATTATCACGCAAAATTACAACATTTTTCGACACAATGGACACCTCAGACGCATTTACTCGCTATATATAAAATGTTGGGGTGTAATATCCATGCATATAGTGCAGAATATGTTGCCTCAACGAGGACGATAAAGAAACAGACTATGGCGCGGCGGTTTTCAACCGCCGCGCCATATCAAACTTCTCAACTCCTATTACAAGTGTGCCTTTTCGCAGAAGGCGGGCTGATACGAGCGCTCACTTTGCAGATAATAATTAATTACTGACCTAATACTCATCGCAATGAATTTCACCCTCACCCCCGGGGGGGGGGGGGGGGGGGCGGTACCACGCTATTATAA
>JAIDJW010000042.1 GCA_029052015.1 Paramuribaculum sp.
CAGTATCACAGTGCGAGTTCTGCGGGAATTGCCTCCAAGACGCCGCGCCGAAAAATAGTCATGGGGATTGCAACGCGAGCAAGCAGGCGGCATCACGATATTGCGTCGCGGCACACCCGCGGCGGTCAGACCGAGCGCCACCGCCTCGGGCAAATTGACATGCGGGCGCTCGTATGTACGGAGCACACACCCCATACCTTCAAATTTCTCCGCCACCTCCTCACCGACCTCAAAACAATCGGCGCAGATGCACGGACCCATTGCGGCGACCATGCGCTCCGGCTCGGCGCCAAGCCGGTTCATGGCCTCAACAGTTTTCGCCGCTATATTTCCGACCGTGCCGCGCCATCCGCTATGCGCCGCGCCGATGACTCCGGCTACGGGGTCGGCGAGCACTACCGGCACGCAGTCGGCTGTATGAATTGCAAGCGCCACGCCGGGAAGCGTAGTAACGAGAGCGTCCACACCCTCAAGGTCAACATCGCTTCCGTCTATAACCGCCACATTCACCGAGTGTGTCTGTAGCGGAAAATATATTGAGCGCAGATCTATGCCGAGCTTACGCGCCAGCTCCGCGCGACACTCCGCGATATGCCCCGCATCATCGCCGGTGTAGTCGCAGGTATTGAATCCGGCATACGGCGACTCCGGACTATCATTCGCGCGCAGAGAGGAAAATGCGGTTATTCCTGCCGCGTCAATCAGTTCTGTCACCCTCATCGTCAAGAGTATCGACTCCGTATTCCCAGTCTTCGTCCCAGTCCTCGTCAATGAATTCCGGTTCCTCATCCTCAGGTATCTGCTCGTTTTCAAACACGAACTCATCCTCCTCAAGCACCCTGTGGCGCTTGTCAAGCGCCCGGTGAGTAATGGACGGGGTAGCAATGCGGTTGCTCTCATCGGTGATGGCGCCCCAGAGCATATCCTTGAGCTCGGTCAGTCCATCGCCGGTAACAGCCGAAATAAAGACGTGGGGCACATCAGCCGGAAGTGTCGGCTCAATAGCCTCTTTCAGCTCCTCGTCAAGCATATCGCTCTTGGATACTGCGAGAATTCGGTGCTTGTCCTCAAGCTGCGGGTTAAAGCGGCGAAGCTCCTCCAGAAGTATATTATACTGTGCGGCGATATCCTCTGCATCTGCCGGCACAAGAAACAGCAACACAGCATTTCGCTCTATATGGCGCAGAAAGCGCAGTCCGAGCCCTTTGCCCTCGCTCGCGCCCTCGATGATACCCGGAATATCTGCCATGACAAAGGAGCGATTGTCGCGATAAGCCACAATGCCAAGCTGCGGTTCCATAGTGGTGAACGGATAGTCGGCTATCTTGGGGCGCGCCGCGCTCAGCGATGAGAGGAGAGTAGACTTGCCGGCGTTGGGAAATCCTACCAGCCCCACATCGGCGAGCAGCTTCAACTCAAGCACCACAGCCTTCTCTATCGCCGGCTCGCCCGGCTGGGCATAGCGCGGAGTGCGGTTTGTGGCGCTCTTGAAGTGCCAGTTGCGCAATCCACCGCGCCCGCCGCGCAGCAGCTTCACCTCCTCGCCGTCATCAGTCACCTCGCAGAGATAGTCACCTGACTCTGCGTCGTAAACCACTGTTCCGCAGGGCACATCCACAATCACATCCTCGCCGTCCTTGCCACTCGACCGGTTTTCCGAACCGCTCTGGCCGTTGCCGGCAAAAATGTGTCTGCGATATTTCAGCGGCAGCAGCGTCCACATGTGTGAGTTGCCGCGGAGAATTATATGTCCTCCCCTGCCGCCGTCGCCGCCATCGGGTCCCCCCTTCGGCACATACTTGGCGCGGTGGTAGTGACGCGAACCGGCGCCGCCCTTGCCCGAGCGGCACAATATCTTTACATAATCTATAAAATTTGAGTCTGCCATAAATCTTTTCTTATTCTAACAAGTTTAATAGCCTGTTTGCTCGCACATCACGCATTTGCGACGAGCCACACAGTATATGCCACATACACGGCGCAGAGCACCGCACCCTCGGCACGGGTTATCAGATTTATCTTGAAAAAACGCCCGAAAATCCAGAAGAGCGCCGACGCGCCGAGCAGCACAAGCATATCGACATTGCCTATCGCTCCGAAGCTGAGAGGCGCGATAGTCGCGGAGGCACCAAGCACCAGAAATACATTGAAAATATTGCTGCCAATCACATTGCCGAGCGCAAGCTCCGGCTTGCCCTTCACAGCCGCGGTAATCGACACCGCAAGTTCAGGCAAAGACGTTCCCGCCGCAACAATAGTGAGCGCAATCACAGCATCACTCACCCCAAGCCGCTGAGCTATGCCTGTTGCGCCGTCAACAAAGATGTCGCCGCCAAAAATCAGACCGGCGAGTCCCACAAGTACAAAAAGCACTGCCTTAGCCATCTTCATCGGCGGCTTGGCGTCAGCCTTGTCTGCATTGCCGCCACCCTTTGCCTGCAACAGAGTGTTGCGCATGAATATCGCAAAAAACAGCAACAACAGCAACCCGTCAACACGGGTCAGCATCCGCGACGTATCGCCATCAAGCAGCGGACCGTTGCCCATTATCAGCAATATCAGCGAGGTGAGGAAGACCAGAGGAATCTCGCTGTTCATTATATTGCGACTGACCGACATAGGCTTCACCATAGCCACAACACCTATTATAGCGCAGATATTGAAAATATTGCTGCCCACAACATTGCCTATAGCGAGTTCGCTCGTGCCCTTCACCGCCGAAATCATGCTTATGGCGAGTTCAGGAGTCGAAGTGCCGAAAGCCACGACAGTAAGCCCGACCACCAGTTCGGAAATACCCTTGCGGCGGGCGATGGCCGACGAACCGTCCGTCAGCATATTGGCGCCTACAAGAATCAGCACCAGTCCGCCTACTAAAAAAAGAATATCGAGTAACATACCGCAAAATTACCGATTTTTTTGAAAACAGCGGATTTCACGGTGGATAATAAGCGGCAGAGCCGCAGCGCGGCGCATCAAAGTTAGCCACACCAACGAGCAGTGATTCTGACTGCCGGAGGTGCGCTCTTCTTACCCCCCCTGCAGTAGCGAGAAAGATTTGCTGCGCTGCAGCAATTTTCGTGAGGACCTCTTTACCACAAGCTGCGCGCGGCGCTGCCGCTTTTTGTGTTCAACTCTATCATTGTTTGGATAGCTACTATAGCTACTTCCCCTTATTAGATTATTTCGGGAAAAAGGTGTAAATTTGCGGTATAATCATCTCTTATCATGAAAAAGATTGCAATATCCGCCATCACTCTGCTGATTGCCATCCTGCCCGCTCTCGCACAACGCTCGGAGCGGCTGCTCGACAACGGATGGAAGTTTACACGCACCGACAGCGCCGCTCACTCGCAACGCAATTTCGACGATTCACGCTGGAGCACCGTTTCCGTGCCCCACGACTGGGCTATTTACGGTCCTTTCTCTTGGGAAAACGATATGCAGAAGGTCGCCATCACCCAGGACGGTCAGAAGGAGGCGATGGAGCATGCCGGACGCACCGGAGGATTGCCATTCGTCGGCACCGGGTGGTACCGACTCACCGCCGAGTTCCCCGAATTTGAGGAGGGCAAGGTTGCCACTCTGATGTTTGACGGCGCGATGAGCCATGCCCGCGTGTGGGTCAACGGTCACGAAGCGGGCTACTGGCCCTACGGCTATAATGCTTTCAACATAGACATCACCCCCTGGCTGAAGCCGGGCGAAAAAAACACCATAGCGGTGCGGCTGGAGAATCTGCCGGAATCATCGCGCTGGTACCCAGGCGCGGGTCTTTACCGCGATGTGAAGCTGCGCGTCACCGACAAAGCGAACATACCGGTGTGGGGCACATATATCACCACCCCCTCCGTAAGTAAGGAGAACGCGATTGTAGACCTCCGCACCAAAGTAAATCTGCCCGAAAAGAGCAATCTCTCCTCCTGGGCGCTCAGCACTGTCATCACCGACGGAGCCGGCAAAACCGTGGCATCTGTCAATACTCCCCTGACTGACCATGCCCTCTATCCTCAGGGCATGGAGCAGAGAGTGGCTGTGAAGAATCCGCAGCTATGGTCGCCGGAATCTCCGGCGCTATACACAGCCACGACCTCGCTTAAGCATAACGGCAAAACTGTTGACGAATCGAGCCAGCGCTTCGGCATACGCACCATCGAGGTTGTGCCTGACAAGGGTTTCTACGTCAACGGCGAGAGAATAAAATTCAAAGGCGTGTGCATGCACCACGACCTCGGTCCGCTCGGAGCGGCGGTAAACGCCTCAGCCATACGCCGTCAGCTCAGAATCCTGAAAGACATGGGTGTCAACGCCATACGCACTTCGCACAACATGCCTGCGCAGGCACTTGTGGAGGCATGCGACGAAGCCGGCATAATGCTGATGCCTGAAAGCTTTGACGAATGGAACCGCGCAAAGTGCGCCAACGGATACAACACCCTCTTTGACGAGTGGGCAGAGAAGGACCTTGTCAACCTCGTGCATCATTTCCGCAACAATCCGTCAGTGGTGATGTGGTGCATCGGCAACGAGGTGCCCAACCAGGGCTACGAAGGTGACTCCAAGATTGCCCTTCAGCTCCAGAACATCGTTCACCGCGAGGATCCCACGCGCCCCGTAACCCAGGGCATGGACAATCCGGATGCGGTGGTAGACAATAATTTTGCAGCCGTGATGGATATACCCGGCTTCAATTACCGCCCGTTCAGATACCGCCGCAACTACAACAAGCTCCCCCAGGGAGTGATTCTCGGCAGCGAGACCGCATCGACTGTCAGCTCTCGCGGAGTATACAAATTCCCGGTTGAGCGCAAGGCCATGGCTAAATACGACGACCACCAGAGCAGTGGCTACGATGTGGAGCACTGCGGATGGTCAAATCTGCCGGAGGACGATTTCATTCAGCACGACGACCTGGAGTACTGCATGGGCGAATTTGTGTGGACCGGCTTCGACTATCTCGGCGAGCCGACACCTTATTATACTGAATGGCCCAGCCACAGTTCACTCTTCGGCATTGTTGACCTCGCCGGCATACCAAAGGACAGATATTATCTCTACCGCAGCCACTGGAACAAGGATGCCGAGACGCTCCATATCCTTCCCCACTGGACATGGCCCGGCAGAGAAGGTGAAGTAACACCGGTATTCGTCTACACCAACTACCCCGAAGCCGAGCTATTCATCAATGGAAAGAGCCAGGGTCGCAGAAAAAAAGACATGTCAATCGGCATCGACAGCACATACACCCCCGAGGCGCGCCAGAATCTCGTGCGCCAGCAGCGCTACAGACTGATGTGGATGGACACCCGCTATGAGCCCGGCACAGTAAAGGTTGTGGCATACGACGAAGCGGGCAACAAAGCCACAGAGACAGAAATCCGCACAGCTGGCAAGCCCTACCGCATAGTGCTCACTCCCGAGCAGGGCGACATCACAGCCGACGGCAAGGACCTCGCATTCATCAACGTAAAGATTGTCGACAAGGACGGCAACCTCTGCCCTGACGCATCTGCAAAAGTATCTTTCAAAGTTTCCGGCGCAGGTTCATTCCGCGCGGTGGCAAACGGCGACCCCTCATCGCTCGAGCTCTTCCACGAGCCTGCCATGAGCGCATTCCACGGTCAGCTCACCGCTATCGTCAGCCCCTCCACCACCCCCGGCAAAATAACCGTCGAAGCCAAGGCTAAGGGACTAAAAAGCGGGCGGCTGGAAATCACAACCGTGCCCTCCACTGACGGATTCGCAAAAAAATGAATAACTTTGCAGCGAAAAAACAAATGAATCATTATCACCTATAATAATTATGCAACTGACACAGCTCACGGCAATATCGCCGGTCGACGGCCGCTACCGCGGCAAATGCGAGAAACTCGACAACTATTTTTCGGAATACGCCCTCATCCGCTACCGCGTGAGAGTGGAAGTGGAGTACTTCATCGCCCTCTGCGAAATACCGCTGCCGCAGCTCGCGTCAGTTGACCACTCCGTTTTTGACTCACTGCGCGCTATCTACCGCAACTTCTCTCTTGCCGATGCCGAGCGCATAAAGGAGATTGAAAGCGTCACCAACCATGACGTAAAAGCCGTTGAGTACTTCCTGAAAGAAAAATTCGACACTCTCGGACTGGAGCCCTACAAGGAATTCATACACTTCGGGCTCACAAGCCAGGATATAAACAACACCTCGGTGCCGATGTCGCTCAAGGAGGCTCTGGCTGACGTGTATATCCCCGCCATTCAGGAGATAATCGACCACCTCGACGCGCGCGCCGAAGAGTGGGCAGACATACCTATGCTCGCCAAGACCCACGGCCAGCCGGCATCACCCACACGCCTTGGCAAGGAGATTAAAGTGTTCGCCTACCGTCTCGCCACCCAACTCGACGCCCTCAAACGTGTGCCTGTGAGCGGCAAGTTCGGAGGAGCTACAGGCAACTTCAACGCCCACTTAACCGCCTACCCCGCCATCGACTGGCGCGGCTTCGCCGCAAAATTCCTCTCCGAGCGCCTCGGCATACAGCGCGAGGAATTCACCACGCAGATTTCAAACTACGACAACCTCGCGGCCCTCTTCGACGCCATGCGCCGTATCAACACCATCATCATTGACCTTGACCGCGATATCTGGCAGTACATCTCAATGGAGTACTTCAAGCAGAAAATCAAAGCCGGCGAGGTTGGCTCATCAGCCATGCCACACAAGGTCAACCCCATAGATTTCGAAAACTCCGAAGGCAATCTCGGCATAGCCGACGCCATACTCGGCCACCTCTCCACCAAACTACCCGTAAGCCGTCTGCAGCGCGACCTCACCGACTCGACAGTGCTCCGCAACGTAGGCGTGCCCATGGCACATACACTAATCGCTATAGCAAGTACTCTCAAGGGGCTCAACAAGCTGATTCTGCATCGCGAGAGCATTGATGCCGACCTTGACTCGATGTGGAACGTGGTTGCCGAGGGTATCCAGACCATCCTCCGCCGCGAAGGCTATCCCAAACCATACGAAACCCTCAAGCAGCTCACACGCACGAATTCTGTAGTGACAGCCGAAAGCATCGCGATGTTTATCGACTCGCTGGACGTCAAGCCAGAGGTTAAGGATGAGCTTAAGCGCCTAAGCCCGCACTCCTACACAGGATATTGAATCCATTATTAGAAAAAATCAAAAAACAGTTATCTGCCGCCGATAAATAGCGGCAGATAATTGTTATTATACCAAAAATCGTTTAATTTTGCAGCCATAAAGCGTAAAGCTGTTATGCGCGAGTTTTTTTGACACATATTTTTCAACAACATATAACTTAACTATCAGAACTCGGCCCGCATGTGCCGATTACCTAAAAACACCGCCGAGAGGCAGAACAAAAGTACACCACACTATGGACAGTAACGAAAAAAAAAGCAAGCGTCCCAGAATCGGGGAAATGAGAACAGGCACAGATTCATTAGAAAACAATCAACCCATTTCATCCAACACAAACCCTGGAAACGCTGAAACCCAGGATTTTCGTCAGGAAGGATACCATCCGCGCCAAAGCAACGGATACAACCGTTACAACCAGGGCGGATACAACAACCGTTACAACAATCACCAAGGCAATTACCAGCCCCGCGTCAACTACACTCCCCGTCCACGCCCCGAAGGAGCTGAGGACAATGAAGGAACCATAGAAAACGCCGAGGGAACTACCGGATATCAGCCCCGCTATCAGAACAACGGTTACAACAACCGCCAGGGTGGGTATAATAACCGGCAGGGTGCATACAACAACCGTCAGCAAGGCGCATACAACAACAACCGCCCGGGTGGATACAATCCTCAGCGTGGATACAATAACAACCGTAACCAGCAGGGCGGATACAACAACCGCCAGGGTGGCTACACCAACCACAAGCGGCATGGAGAAAA
>JAIDJW010000043.1 GCA_029052015.1 Paramuribaculum sp.
ATAAAGGGAATTTATATTTGTCCAGCCTCGGGGATATCGTTCTCCATCCGGATCTTCCGCACATCGAGAGTTATGTCAAGTCTGTGCTTGAAACATTTTTTGATGCTAAAGAAGAGCTGCGCCGATGCTATCGTAAACTCGAAGCCAAGAAGGAAGAATCATCAAAAAATCATCCCCCGGTGAGCGTTAAGGTAAATAATCACACCTGTTGGTTGAATTAAATACAAACAAGTATGTGTAAATCAAATCAAAATCAGCCGGCGGCATTGCTGCGGCATACTATGGTGAGATTCCGGAGTGTATCCTCACTGAATGTCTCACCCGCTTGCCGGAGGAGATGAAAGCTGTCATCAATGAATTTAACTCAAGCATATAAAAAGAGTATGGTACATGTGGTTAACTGCTGGGATGAGCTATGCAACTGGTGCATCCTCTTACTTGAGAATCTATGTCACCTCACAGGACTGACCTACGGATTTATAAACGTGCTGTTTTTCTGCATACTCGGTCCGCTGAGCACGCTGTGTTTCATGGGCTCGACCGCGACCGCAATGTTCGGCAAATCCGATCTCGTAAAACGTCGCCTGACTTATGTATTCGCTGTTGTTGGACTCCTCTGCATTTTGGCAATACTCTTCCCATGCCTATGGGCTGCAATTACTTTATAAAATCAACACATTAATGAAAAAGCAATTATTTGGATATCGGGAATTGCCACACTTTGTGTTTTGCTTTTTATTATCAGTGGTATGGAATGCCTCAGGCGATACTTATGATAATGTTGAAGCAATGCCTCATAACAGGGTCGGCTATCTCAAATAACTCCGGGTGGAGCACACAACTATTATTTTGAAAATCGCATCAAAGCGGCTGATGAGTTATATAAGGCTGGGAAGATTGATTTTTGGTATAGTCGCTGAAACATACGTCCGTTGCTTCTGTGGTCAGAAAGTCGATAACATGACTCAAGTCCCATTGCTCGATATTGACCGTATTAGGTAGTTTATTGTATCTGATAATCATGTCCGAGCAATATCTAAGGACAAAGGCGTCCTTTATCTCACTGTTTTTGGTCTGTTTCCTCTTCGTGACCATCTTGTCCGTCTTGATGAAGCCGGCATTTCTTCGATGGGTTACTCTGATATACGCCAGCCAGAAACCATCACTCCTCGGACGCCGGACGCATGCTTTAAGATTTGCCATAAAACTCGTAATATTTGATGTTTAATACTTGATTGTAACTCTCTGATATGTCGCCTGTTACAATGGTGGACATTTGGTAAACATCTGGTAAACGGGCAATGTTCAATTGGTAAACAATTGGTAAAAACTTCTGATTATTTGTACTCAGAAAGTGATGCCAAATGCACGGGAAAAGTCAAAAAAATAGGCTGTAATGTCCTGATTTCAGAAGCATTACAGCCTAATTTATTGATTGTATATTGGATAGAGACTATATCGAATTAGTCCTCTATGGCTGCCTGCGCCGCGCTGACACGGGCGATAGGCACGCGATAAGGTGAGCAGCTCACGTAGTTCATGCCGAGTTTGGCGCAGAACTTCACTGATGAGGGTTCGCCACCGTGCTCGCCGCAGATGCCGACTTTGAGTTCGGGCTTGGTTGCACGGCCTTTTTCTACGCCCATCTTCACGAGCTGACCAACGCCTTCCTGGTCGAGTACTTCAAAGGGATCGGTCTTGATGATGCCGTGTTCCTTGTAGAATTTGAGGAACTTGGGAGCGTCGTCGCGTGAGAAACCGAATGTCATCTGGGTGAGGTCGTTGGTGCCGAATGAGAAGAAGTCGGCAACGGTTGCGATCTCGTTGGCTGTGAGGGCAGCGCGGGGCACCTCGATCATTGTGCCTACCTTGTAGGGCACGCTTTCGCCTTTTTCCTCGAATACTTTGGCTGCGGTGGTGTTGATGACATCTGCCTGGTTCTGGATTTCCTTGAGTGAACCTACCAGAGGTATCATGATTTCGGGGTGAACGTCAATGCCGCGGCTCTTGACAGCGAGGGCTGCCTCAATGATGGCGCGGGTCTGCATCTCGGTGATTTCGGGATATGTGATGCCGAGACGGCAGCCGCGGTGTCCGAGCATGGGATTGAATTCCTCGAGCGAGTCAACCTTTGCCTTGACTTCTTCGAGGGTAAGACCCATCTCTTCGGCCATAACCTTCTGGGTTGCGGTCTGATGAGGTACGAATTCGTGCAACGGGGGATCGAGCAGGCGGATAGTCACTCCGTAGCCGTCCATGGCCTCAAAGATTCCTTCAAAGTCGCCACGCTGTATGGGCAGAAGCTTTGCGAGTGCGTTGCGGCGTCCTTCTTCGTCAGATGAGAGAATCATTTCGCGCACAGCCTTGATGCGGTCGCCTTCAAAGAACATATGCTCTGTGCGGCAGAGGCCGATGCCCTGTGCGCCGAAGTGGCGTGCCTGCTTTGCGTCGCGGGGAGTGTCGGCGTTGGTGCGCACGAGTGTCTTGGTATATTTTGCAGCGAGGTTCATGATTGAGCCGAAGTCGCCACCGAGTTCGGGTTCGGTAGTGGGCACCTGACCGTTGTACACTTCGCCTGTAGAGCCGTTGAGTGAAATCCAGTCACCTTCGTTATAGGTCTTGCCGCCCATCTCCACAGTCTTGCTCTTGTAGTCGATGCGGATTTCGCCTGCACCGCTGACGCAGCATTTGCCCATGCCGCGTGCAACAACGGCTGCGTGGCTGGTCATGCCGCCGCGCATGGTGAGAATACCCTGTGCAACAGCCATGCCGCGAAGGTCCTCGGGAGAGGTTTCGATACGCACGAGAACCACTTTTTTCTTTTTCTCAGCCCATGCCTCGGCATCTTCGGCGCTGAACACAACCTGACCGGCTGCGGCTCCGGGAGATGCGGGGAGACCTTTGGCTACTACTTCGGCGCGCTTGAGTGCCGATTTGTCGAATACCGGGTGCAGAAGCTCGTCGAGTTTCTGGGGTTCCATGCGCAGAAGCACTGTCTTTTCGTCGATTTCGCCATCGCGGAGAAGGTCCATGGCTATTTTCACCATAGCGGCGCCGGTGCGCTTGCCGTTACGTGTCTGAAGCATCCACAGCTTGCCGTCCTGGATGGTGAATTCCATGTCCTGCATATCTTTGTAGTAGTCCTCGAGGCGATGAGCTATCGCGATGAGTTCAGCTGCGCAGGTGGGCATGGATTCTTCGAGTGAGGGGTATTTTTCAGCGCGTTCCTCTTCGCTGATGCCCTGAAGGGCTGCCCAGCGGCGTGAGCCCTCCACGGTTATCTGCTGAGGTGTGCGGATTCCGGCAACAACATCTTCGCCCTGTGCGTTGATGAGGTATTCGCCGTTGAATATGTTTTCACCGGTAGCGGCATCGCGGCTGAATGCAACACCGGTAGCGGAATTGTTGCCCATGTTGCCGTACACCATCGCCTGTACGTTGACTGCGGTGCCCCATTCTTCGGGAATCTGGTTCATGCGGCGATAGAGGATGGCACGCTCGTTCATCCAGCTGTCAAACACAGCGCAGATGCCGCCCCACAGCTGCTCCCATGCGCTGTCGGGGAAGTCCTTGCCGGTATAGTCTTTTACGGCAGCCTTGAAGAGTTTTACGAGCTGCTGGAGGTCTGCCACATCAAGCTCGGTGTCGAGTTTGACGCCTTTGGCGGCCTTTACATTCTCCATTATCTCCTCAAAGGGGTCTATATCATTTTTGCTTTTGGGTTTCATGCCGAGAACCACGTCGCCGTACATCTGCACGAAACGGCGGTAGCTGTCCCAGGCAAAGCGGGGATTTCCGCTCTTTTCAGCGAGTGAGGCAACAGTAGCGTCATTCATGCCGAGGTTGAGCACGGTGTCCATCATGCCGGGCATGGAGGCGCGGGCGCCTGAGCGTACGGAAACGAGCAGGGGATTGGCGGGGTCGTCAAACTTCTTGCCGGTAAGCTGCTCGACATGTGCGATAGCATCCTGAACTTCCTTGCTGATACGTTTCACAACTTCTTCTTTGCCAAACTGGGTATACTCGGTGCACACCTCGGTGGTGATGGTGAAACCGGGAGGTACAGGCATACCGAGAAGGTTCATTTCGGCAAGGTTAGCGCCTTTACCGCCAAGGAGATTGCGCATAGAGGCATTGCCCTCTGCTTTGCCGTCTCCAAACGTGTAGACTCTTTTCATCTTTTTAATGGTTTCTGTTAATGGATATTGAATTTTGATATAATACCTATTGTCTGTCCGCAGTCAATGATGTGTCATTTCATGGCGCGGTAGTTGTGCAAATTTAGTCATTATATCTCAGCCTCCGAAATTATTTTTTAATTATTTGGATAAAACGGTGCCTATTTCTTCGTTTATTGAGTAGCTTTGCACTGATTTTTCACATAATAACATTTTGACGTGTCAAGAAAAAGAAAAGAGCTCCCGCTGCTGGAGAATGTTGAGATAAAGGATGTGGCCGCCGAGGGCAATGCCATTGCGCGTGTCGACGATATGGTAGTGTTCGTGCCTTTCGCCGCTCCCGGTGATATAGTCGACATAAAGATAGACAGAAAGAAACGTAATTACGCCGAGGGGCATATTGAGCGGATGGTTGCCCCCTCGACGCTTAGGGCTGAGCCGCGCTGCTCTCATTTCGGTGTGTGTGGCGGATGCCGCTGGCAGCATCTGCCATACGAGTTCCAGCTCAAGTGCAAGCAGCAGCAGGTCGTTGACGCTCTGACGCGCATTGCAAAGGTTGAGATTCCGGCTATATCTCCTATTGTCGGGGCAGAAAATATCTGGGAGTACCGCAACAAGATGGAATACACCTTTTCCAATAAATCCTGGCTTACTTTCGAGCAGATGCGCAGCGGAGAGGAGTTTCCCGACCGTGATGCCGCCGGATTTCATATCTCGGGCGCATTCGACAAGGTGCTTGATATCGACAGATGTCATCTGCAGGACGATTTTTCAAACAGGCTCCGTAAATATATTAAGGAGTATGGCAAGAGTCACGGCTATACATTCTATGACCTCAGGGCGCAGCAGGGTTTTCTGCGAACTCTCATGGTGCGCATAGCATCTACCGGCGAGATTATGGCTCTTATGGCTTTTGGTGAAGATGATGCAGAAAAAATAGGGGAGCTAATGAATGCTGTCCGCAATGAGTTTCCGCAGATTACCTCGCTGCTCTATGTGGTCAACACAAAGCTCAACGATACCTTCGGCGACCTCCCGGTAGTCACTTTTGCCGGGAAGCCATATATAGAAGAGGAGATGGAAGGGCTGAAATTCCGTGTCGGTCCCAAATCTTTCTATCAGACCAACTCCCGTCAGGCGCATCGCCTTTATTGCGTAGCCCGTGATTATGCGCGGCTTACCGGCGATGAGCTTGTCTACGACCTCTATACCGGCACCGGCACAATCGCCAATTTTGTTGCGCGAAGCGCGCGTCATGTCATCGGTATAGAATATGTGGAGGACGCTATAGCCGACGCTAAGCTCAATTCAGCCGTCAACGGCATTGAAAACACTGAATTTTACGCCGGAGACATGAAGGATGTGCTTACCGACGATTTCATAGCCGCGCACGGGCGCCCGGACGTGATGATTGTCGACCCTCCGCGCGCAGGCATGCACGGCGATGTAGTCAATGTGATTCTCAATGCCGAGCCTGAACGCATCGTTTATGTGAGCTGTAATCCCGCAACCCAGGCACGCGACCTCGCTCTGCTCGATGCAAAGTACCGCGTTACAGCCATCCAGCCGGTGGATATGTTTCCCCACACCCATCATGTGGAGAATGTTGTGGCACTTGAACGCCGCTGACCGGCAGTAATAAAGCAGGATACTGATGAGTGTGGAGGAGGCCGATTTCGTGTATTTGCGCGAAAAAACCGACTCTACAGCGGGAAACCTCAGCGTTCAGCTCGACAAACTCTCGTCCGCGGGCTATATATCCGTTGAAAAAGGCTTTGTCGGCAAAAAGACGCGCACTCTCTGCCGAGTAACCGCAAAGGGGCGCCAGGCATTTGAGGAATATGTCGCCGCACTGCGCACATATCTTGACATCTGACAGATATACTTAGGCGTAAGTGATAAAAAATGCATCCTGCAGGACATGCCTGCGGGATGCGTTTGTTATTATCCGCCGGTCAAAGGGTTTTGTAAAAAATGTGTAATCTTCACCGGCCGTTAGAGCGTGTTCAAAATATAATTGTAAATTTGCATATAAGTCATTTTGGGAGGGCAGATTCAAACAATCGCCCCTGTTCTGATGTTCTATAAAGTAAACCAGTCCTCATTTTGAGTTTGAAAAAGTACGGGGAGACTGGTGTAGTTCATAAAACCAGTAGGCTGATTTGCCAATGTTACATTTTTCATCTTTAGGCGGACAATGGTCTGCAAAAAAAATCGCAATAGCCTCACTGGTTGCGGTTATTGCCGCTCTTGTGGTATATTTTCTGCTTTTCCGGTCAGCGGGAAAGGTGATAGACAACACCGAGCCGATAGTAAGTGTGGAGCCGGCAGAGATTCGTGATGTGAATATATATGGCGAATATGTCGGACGCATAAGAGCGCAGCAGTTTGTCGAAGTGCGCGCGCGTGTCGAAGGATATCTGCAGAAAATGCTCTTCAAGGAAGGGTCATATATACAGAAGGGTCAGACCCTTTTTATAATAGACCCGACAATATATGCAGCGCGGGTCAACAAGGCAGCCGCGCAGCTCAACAAGGCGAAGGCTATAGCTGTGAAGGCTAAGCGCGACCTCGACCGTATCCGCCCGCTCTATGAGGCCAATGCCGCGAGCCAGCTTGATCTTGACAATGCGGTGGCGGCCTACGAAGGCGCTACTGCGGATGTGGCTGTTTGCGAGGCGGATCTCACCCAGGCGAGACTCACCCTCGGCTACACCAGCGTGCAGTCACCGATAAGCGGATATATCTCCCAGCGCAGCGCAGATATAGGCACACTTGTCGGACCCTCAGCCCAGTCCCTGCTCGCAACCGTTGTCAAGAGCGACACGGTAAGGGTGGATTTCAGCATGACAGCACTCGATTATCTCAAGAGCAAGAGCCGCAATGTCACTATCGGCGAGGATGACTCCAAGCGTGACTGGGATCCGTATGTCACCATAACCCTTGCCGACGGCAAGGTGTATCCCTTCAAAGGGCTTGTGGATTTCGCCGACCCGCAGGTCGACCCCAAAACAGGCACGTTTGGAGTGCGCGCCGAAATGCCGAATCCCGACCGTATACTTCTGCCGGGCGAGTTTACAAAAGTGAAACTCCTCATGGATGTGCGCGACAGCGCCGTGGTGGTGCCTCAGAAGGCGCTGACAATCGAGAAAGGAGCAGCATTCATATTTGTTGTACGTCCTGACAGCGTGGTTGAGAAACGATTTATTGAGACAGGCCCGGAGCTTGGCAATGAAATAGTTGTGGAGAGAGGGCTCGCCGGTGGCGAAAATATTGTTACCGAGGGGTTCCATAAGCTCCGTCACGGCATTAAGGTTAGACCTTTTGATAGTAACGACAACCCGACAAAAGAGCCATCCGATGAAAAGTAATTTTTTTCTTGACCATCCGGTATTCTCGATAGTAATATCTATCGTAATACTCATAGTCGGCACTATCGGACTTCTGTTGCTTCCGGTCGACCAGTATCCCGATATTGTGCCACCGGTGGTAAGGGTCTCGGCTTCTTATCCCGGCGCCGATGCGCAGACTGTTACCCAGGCCGTGGCCACTCCTATAGAGCAGGAGCTCAACGGCACACCGGGAATGATATATATGCAGTCGTCAAGCTCGAATTCAGGTGGCTTCTCGGCAACAGTCACATTTGACATAGGCACAGACCCGGAGCTTGCGGCAGTGGATATCCAGAACCGTATCAAGAAGGCCGAGTCGCGTTTGCCGGCAGAAGTCGTCAAAAACGGTATTTCCGTGGAGAAGGAGACAGCAGGCAAACTGATGACTATAACAGTGCTGTCAAATGACCCTAAATTCGATGAAATATATCTGAGCAATTATGCTACTTTAAATATCATAGATATGCTGCGCCGTATTCCCGGAGTAGGGGGCATACGCAATGTCGGCGGCAGATATTATGCAATGCAGATATGGGTGCAGCCTGACAAACTTGCCGACCTCGGTCTCACAGTCAGCGATTTGCAGAAAGCTCTTCAGGACCAGAACCGCGAGAGTGCGGCCGGTGTTCTCGGGCAGGCGCCCATGGAGGGCATTGACCTTACCGTGCCTATCACCGCGCAGGGACGACTGTCCTCAGTAGCGGAGTTTGAGGATATAGTATTGCGCGCCGACCGCAATGGTTCGCTGATACGTCTCAAAGATGTGGCGCGCATATCGCTTGAGGCTTCGAGCTACGCCACCGAGAGCGGCATCAACGGAGGCAATGCGGCAGTGCTTGAGATTTCCATGCTTCCCGGCTCAAACGCTATCGATGTGGCCGATGCGGTGAAGAAGCAGATGAAAGAGATAAGCGCCGGATTTCCCGAAGGTATCACATACGAGATACCGTTTGACATGACTACCTATATATCGGAGTCGATACACCATGTGTACCGCACCCTGTTCGAGGCGCTGATTCTGGTGATTGCGGTTGTGTTTCTGTCTTTGCAAAACTGGCGTGCCACGGTCATACCTGTCGTTGCAGTGCCGATTTCGCTCGTAGGCACCTTCGGTGTGATGCTTGTTTTCGGCTTCTCGCTCAATATGCTTACACTTCTCGGACTGATTCTTGCCATAGGCATAGTGGTGGACGACGCCATAGTTGTGGTAGAAAATGTCGACCGTATCATGAACGAGGAGGGGCTGTCACCTTACGAAGCTACAAAGAAGGCCATGTCGGGACTCAGCAGCGCGCTTATAGCCATGTCGCTGGTGCTCTGCGCGGTGTTTGTGCCTGTAAGCTTTATTCCGGGCATAACCGGACAGCTCTACCGTCAGTTCACCATCACTATAGCAGTGTCTGTGATAATATCCACCGTAGTGGCCCTTACCCTCTCGCCTGTGATGTGCTCTATGCTTCTTCGTCCCGACAACGGACATAAAAACCGTTTTTTCCGGGCTATCAACACATGGCTTGCACGTGGCAACAGCTTCTATTGCCGCATGGTGAGCAAGGCGCTGTCGGTGCCTAAGCGAATGATTGCCGTCTATGGCATGATACTGGTTGCGATATGGCTTATGAATAAAGTCATGCCGACGAGCTTCATGCCCAAAGAGGACCAGGGATATTTCACGGTAGAGCTTGAGTTGCCTGAGGGCGCTACGATTGAGCGCACCCGCAAGGTCACAGAGCGCGCCATGGAGTGGCTTATGGAGCAGCCGGATGTGGACCATGTGCTGACAGTGTCCGGCACCAGCCCGCGGGTAGGCACCAATCAGGCCCACAGCCAGCTTACTGTGATACTCAAGCCATGGAACAAACGTACCTCTGGCGATATAGAGACCCTCATGTCGGAAACGATGGCTGAACTCTCGTCATATCCTGAGAGCAGAGTGTACCTCTCCACACCCGCCATTATCCCGGGACTCGGCACATCCGGCGGTTTTGAGATGGTGCTTGAGGCGCGTGCGAGCACCACATACGAGGAGCTTCAGCATGCTGTCGACACCCTGATGATGTATGCCCGCAAATGCCCAGAGCTCAGTGGCATATCATCATCGATGCAGAGCGACATTCCGCAACTCTATTTCAATGTCGACCGCGACAAGGCACAGCTCCAGGGAGTGAATATGGCGGATATCTTCTCGACCATGAAAGCATTTACCGGTTCGATATATGTCAATGACTTCAATATGTTCAACCGCATATATCGCGTGTATATACAGGCTGAAGCCCCATACCGCGCCCATCGCGACAATCTCAACCTCTTTTTTGTGCGCGGCAGTGGTGGCAACATGATACCGGTGACATCTCTCGGAAGTTCAGACTATACTACAGGCGCAGGCTCGATAAAGCGCTTCAATATGTTCAATTCCGCAACAATCACCGGCGAAGCCGCCCACGGCTACAGCTCCGGCCAGGCAATGGAGACTCTTGAGCGCATTGTGCGCGAAAAACTACCCGACGGAGTAGGGGTGGAGTGGAGCGGACTTTCCTATCAGGAAAAGCACGAGAGCGGACAGACAGGCATAGTGCTGCTCCTCGCATTCGTGTTTGTGTTTCTATTCCTCGCCGCCCAGTATGAAAGCTGGTCTGTGCCCATAGCGGTGATACTCTCGCTGCCGGTTGCGGGAATCGGAGCATACCTCGGCATCTGGCTGTGCGGTCTTGAAAACAATATCTATTTTCAGATAGGTCTGGTTATGCTTGTCGGACTTGTCGCCAAAAATGCAATCCTTATAGTCGAGTTTGCCAAGGAAGGAGTTGACCGTGGTGAAACTCCGCGTCAGGCTGCGCTTGAGGCCGCACATCTGCGCTTTCGCCCGATTGTCATGACATCGCTGGCGTTTATGCTTGGCCTGCTGCCTCTCGTGTTTGCTTCCGGCCCCGGCTCCGCAAGCCGTCAGGGCATAGGCACCGGAGTGTTCTTCGGAATGCTTGTAGCCATAACGGTAGGCATAGTATTTGTGCCGTTCTTCTTTGTCGGTGTGATGAAACTAAAGAAAAAACTGAGCAAAAAATGAAAAAAGACATATTAATACCCATTGTTGCGGCTGCAATTGCCTGCGCTGCTGTTTCATGCTCTGCAGTCAGGGAATGCAAGCCTGTAGAGATGACACTTCCGGCTCAATTGACCTCTGCGGCAGACACTGCCTGCATTGCCGACATCGAGTGGTGGAATCTTTACGGTGATCCGGACCTGTGCTCGCTAATTGATATGGCCCTTCAGCACAACCGTGAGTTTCTTGGCGCGGCGGCCTCAGTAGAGCAGGCTCGTCAGCTATATGGAGCTTCAAAGGCAAATTTGCTGCCGGAAATTGGCGTAAGTGCCTATGCTCAACGCGAAACATACGAGTATACCGGAAAGAAATTTGTCGGTGACCCCGAAATCGGAGTGAAAGCGACGCTCAGCTGGGAGGCTGACCTCTGGGGCAATCTGCGATGGAGCAAAAAAGGAGGGCAGGCACAGTATCAGGCAACTCTTGAGGACTGGAGAGCCATGCGAATTTCGCTGATTGCAGAAACAGCCACAGCATATTTCAATCTCGTGGCTCTTGACAATGAGCTTAGAATTGTGCGCCGCACACTCGAGACACGCAGCGAGGAGCTTGCAAAAGCAAAGCTGCGCTATGAAGGGGGACTAACATCGGAGATTGTGTATCTTCAGGCCCAGGTAGAGTACAACACCGCCGCATCACTTGTGCCAGGGCTGGAGAAAAGGATTGAGGCGGCGCAAAACGCACTGGCCGTGCTCACCGGCGAATTTCCCGGCAAGCAGATTGAGCGGGCGCCGGATGTGTTGACTGTGCCGCTGCCTCAGGAAGTGCCTGTGGGACTGCCGTCGGCATTGCTTCTGAGGCGCCCCGACCTGCGGGCCTCCACCGCGCGCCTTGCTAAGGCTACCGCAGATGTGGGTGTGGCTTACACCGACAGGTTTCCGAGACTCGTATTTTCGCTGAAAGGCGGTGTGGAGAATGAGCAGTTTGCAAATCTGTTCAAACAGCCGTTTTCATTCATGGCGGCCTCGCTTGCCGGACCGCTGATTGATTTCGGTCGCAGAAAGAGAAAGTACAAGGCGGCAGTCGCCGCGTACGACAAAGCGCGAAATACATACGAGCAGGCAGTGCTGACTGCCTTTCAGGAAACAGCCGATGCCATCGTAGGATATACAAAGACCAGAGAGATGGCATCATCCAGCTCCGCGCTTCGTGACGCTGCCCGCAAGTATGTCAATCTGGCGCATCTTCAATATACCGGAGGCAGCATCAGCTACCTCGACGTGCTCGACGCTCAGCGACGCTACTTTGACGCCGAAGTGAGCTACAGCAATGCTGTCCGCGACGAAAAACTTGCCCTGGTCACATTGTACAAAGCCCTTGGTGGCGGATGGTCACCCGCGGATCTGCCGGTTTATTGATAAGCCTCAAACTCTTTCGGCAGGCGGATGTTTGAAACTCCCGCCGCTTCCCGAAAGAGCGGAGCTATCTCTTTGATGTTGAATCCCGCTATGCCGCAACCTATTTTGGTGACATAGAATGTGAGCGAAGGATTGCTCTTGGCAAACTCAATAAAAGTGTCAACGTACGGCTTTATTGTCTCTACTCCACCTTGCATTGTGGGAATGGCGTAGGAGTTGCCCTGCAGCCCTTCGCCCTGTCCCCATATCGCGCCGAAGCGATTGAATGCGGCTCTTGCGGCACCTCCGCCATGCATCCCGGCAAGATTGCTGCCGAAAACGAATATGTCATTGCGTCCGAGAGCCGTGATATTCTCCGGAGTGTATTTAGCGTCAAGCGCCGTGTCGGTTATTGCAGATGAGTTTTCCATATTGTAGATTGAATAAATAATAAGGTGTCAGGTGGGGATGGCGCCGGTGAGGGCGAGCGTAGAGTTGTAGTAGGCAGGATTGCCGGTGACCTCGCGACCGATGTATAAGGGGAGTGAAATCTCTTCGTCCGGGCTGTGCAGCTCGATTTCAGCAACAACTAACCCTTCGAGGCATCCGTGATACTCGTCAATCTCCCAGCGTCCGTCATGCCACCGCGTTTTGTCAATTACCGGTGTGGTGGTGCACTCAGCCATCATCTCCCGCGCGTCATTCATAGGGATTTCGTACTCCCATTCGCCACGCTCGCTGCCGCGGTTGGGGCTCTTCACCGTAAGGAATGCCATGTCGCCGGCAATGCGCAGTCTCACCGTTGCCTCCGGATCGGGGTTGAGATAGGTCTGTATTATCCTCACCGGATTAGTGGCAGTCATTCTCCATGAATCATCACGAAGCAGGAATTTCAGTTCTGTTTCTCTTGCCATAGTGATGCAAAGATATAAAACCTTAGCGTCAAAATCAGCGTTGCCCTATCAAAAAAAACAGTCAAGGCAGGCATTTCATATTCCGGATTGTGGCAGCCTCTTGCGCAGCCACGTCAACAGATAATACACCCCTTCCAAGGATTTTCGCTAATTTTGGAGCATGAAATCAAGCGAAAATGTAGTCAAAGGGCGGTTTGCGCCCTCGCCGACAGGCAGAATGCATCTCGGCAATATTTTTACCGCTCTAATTTCCTGGCTCTCGGCAAAGAGCGCCGGCGGCAGGTGGGTGCTCCGCATCGAGGACCTCGACCCTCAGCGCTCGCGCATGGAATATGCCCGGCAGATTGAGGACGACCTGCTGTGGCTCGGTCTTGAATGGGATGAGGGAGGCATAGCCGACGGCTATCTGCAGAGTCGACGCCACGGTTTGTATGAAAAAGCGCTTGCGCGCCTCGAAGCAACCGGACTGACCTATTCCTGCTACTGTACTAAGGCAGATATTCTCGCCACTCAGGCGCCTCACGCCTCCGACGGACGAGTGATTTATCCCGGCACCTGCCGCGGACGCAAAGCTGAATCCGATGATGCCCCGCACTCTGTACGGCTCATGGTGCCTGACAGCGAAATAGCTTTCACTGACGCCGTTTTCGGTAGCCGGAGCATCAATCTTGCGCGGGAATGTGGCGACTTTGTGTTGCGCCGCGCAGATGGCGCGTGGGCATATCAGCTTGCGGTGGTGGTCGATGACGCGGACATGGGCATTACTCAGGTGGTTCGCGGCTGTGACCTGCTCGACTCCTGCGCCCAGCAGATTTATCTCTGCTCGCTGCTCGGCTATGAGTCACCGCGCTATGTTCATCTGCCGCTGGTGTGCAACAGCGTCGGCGTCAGGCTCGGCAAGCGCGATGCGTCGCTGAGCATGGACACCCTGCGCCGCGATTTCACTCCGCAGCAGCTTATAGGCAGGCTCGCGGCAATGGCAGGGATAATAGAAACTGAGCGTCCGGTCACTCCGCAGCAGTTGGCAGAAGAGTTCGCGATAGGAAGAATAGCGAAAACAGAGCGGATAATTTGTTGACCGCCCCCCGCTGAAAAAATATTACCTTTGCAGCCGAAAAAGTATACAGAAAAAGCGTAACTATGACTCAAGGGC
>JAIDJW010000044.1 GCA_029052015.1 Paramuribaculum sp.
ATTATGAATGAAGCTCCAGGCATAGACGCTAGTTTCATCAACGAGTTCTGTCGCCGTATTAAGCTTCAGGAAGGTGTCTTTTACAAAAGCCTCGGTACACTTGGCGGTGGCAACCATTTTATTGAGTATGGTGAAGATCCCGAAGCAGGAGATGGTTGGCTGACAATACACTGCGGGGCGCGCAATCTTGGAGTGAAGGTGGCAAATCATTGGCGCAATATCGCACAGAATCCCAAACGAGCCAAATACGTCGGCTATCTCTGGGGCGACGCCCTTTGCGGTTATCTCTCCGACATGATTATTGCCCAAGCATATGCGCTATACAATCATCATATTATCCGCGACCGGATATTCGCTATCCTCAGAAAGTTGTGTAAAGCCAAGTGTTTGGAGTCAATATTTACCACCCATAATTATATATCTGTCACTGATGATCAACCGATGCTCCGCAAAGGCGCAATTGATGCTTCAGAAGGCCTAAAGGTAGCAATACCTTTCAATATGCGCGACGGCATTGCCATCTGTGTCGGGAAAGGAAATGAACAAAGGCTCAACACCGCACCACATGGCGCTGGACGCATCATGAGCCGGGCACAGGCCAAAAAACAAATATCAATGAGCGAATTTGAAAATTCAATGACAGGGGTTTACTCGTCATCTATTTGCCAAGGCACTCTTGATGAATCTCCAATGGCATACAAACCCACCGAGGAAATCCTTGAACTTATCCGGCCGACAGTAGAGGTCGTTGCCATGATAAAGCCGAAATTCAACATCAAAGACAACGGTGAATGAAGCATTATATACAAATTACTGCCGGTCGAGGTCCTGTAGAATGTGCAAGAGCAGTCACTCTGGTGGCACGCGAACTTCTCAAAACTATCCCGATATTGCAACTTGCTGATTGCGAGCCTCACAATCAAGTTGATAGCTGTTTCATGTCGATGACATTCGCTACCGAAGAAACAATTTCAGAGTCTGTAGTAGCTGAATGGCAGGGTACTATACTTTGGCGTTCAACCCGAAATCCTTATCGTCCGGGACACAAGCGCAGCAACTGGTTTGTAGGCGTCAACTTCTTCGATGAGGTTGAACTGCCGCAGATTGATGAATCAGACATCATTTATGAAACCTGCCGCTCAGGAGGCAAAGGAGGCCAGAACGTCAACAAAGTAGAGACCGCAGTCCGGGCAATCCATACTCCCTCCGGACTGTCGGTGAAATGCTCAGACGAACGGTCTCAGCTGCAAAATAAAGCTCTTGCCCGCGAAAGACTATTGTTGAAACTACGTCAACAAAACGACAAAGCTGTAGCAGAATCGCAAGCGCGTCAATGGTGTAACCACGACAATCTCGAACGAGGGAACCCTGTAAAAAAATTCAAGGGGCCATTATAAATACGAATATAACAGCTTGGATTTACGGTCATTTCCAGCAGCGATTGATTATTTCAATCCGGATATATTGCGGATTTGATGATATCGTCGGCGCGTTTGGCAAAAAGGTCGTAGGCTTCCTGGATGCGGCTGAGAGGGTAGTGGTGGGTTATCAGATGGGTTGTGTCAATCTTGCCTTCGGAAATCAGCTTTATGATTTTGTCGCAGTCGCAGGCATCAACGCCGCCGGTCTTGAACGTGAGGTTCTTGCCATACATCCACAGTAAGGGCAATATCTGCTCTTTCTCGTATAGCGCGACAATTGTAACTATGGCATTAGGTCGGGCACAACGCCATGCCAGTTCGAATGTATTTTCTCCTCCGGCAACCTCAATGACACGGTCGGCGCCACGCCCATCGGACAATGTATCAAGGATTTTACGACATTCTACCGGTTCGACTACCTCGACATTCGGATAATGCTGACATACAAATTCGCGGCGCTTTTCGTCAGCCTCGCAAACTACAATCCGTTGAGGGTTATACAGCTGCACACATTCGAGAGTGCAAAGCCCGGTTGGTCCGGCTCCAATAACGAGCACCGTATCTTCCTGGGATATTTCAGAAATCTTGGCAGCCCAATAACCCGTTGCAAGAATGTCGCCGACAAACAGTGCCTGCTCATCGCTCACGTTATCTGGTATAGGAGTCAGGCCATTGTCGGCATACGGAATACGGACATATTCCGCCTGACCGCCATCAATGCGACACCCCAACATCCAGCCTCCCGAAGTACAGTTGTTTACATACCCTCGTTTGCAGTAGAAACACTCGCCGCAGAACGTCTCGACATTCACAGCCACCCTGTCGCCAGGCTTGACCTTAGTGACTTCCGAACCGACAGCCTCAACGACACCCACGAGTTCATGCCCCACAGTAATGCCAACATTCGCCAGAGGCACCGCCCCATGCAGAATATGTAGGTCAGACGAGCAGATACTCGCAAGAGTAACCCTCACCACGGCATCTTTCGGTTCAACAATTTCCGGCTTTGGTTTTTCTATCAGCTCAAACCGTCCCGGCGCAGTATATGTCAATGCTTTCATCTTAAATTCTTTGTCATTAGTTAGCGCGAAATTAGTGAATGCTAATGAATTTTCTATATCCATTGCGGCAAAAAAAAGATGTCTTTCTCAGCCAACTTGGTTTCATACGGAAATTCGATAATATGTCGAAAACCTCATGTAAATCCATTTTCAGGAGAATTTGGTTGCTCGATTTCTTTAAAAACTTTTCTACCCGCAAATTCTCCGTGAAGCGGCTTGCGAAATTATGATTTGGAAAAGGTTATTTATCAGATCACATAGGGTTGATGTAGTGATTATTA
>JAIDJW010000045.1 GCA_029052015.1 Paramuribaculum sp.
AACCAAAGTAACCGAAAAGGGTCGACTCCTGCAAATGGAATCGACCCTAATTTTGTCTTGCCCTAAAAATTTTTATCAGACAGCAATATTTGGAAAAGAAAAACCACACCGCAAACCACAGAAATCCCAAGAAAACCACTACCTTTGCATCCAACAAGCGTTCTGTAACATCCATGCGGAAATACCCTATCATTCAACACATTGTATTTGATAGCGGATATTCCACAAAAATGGCTGAAAGAAGGCGGTACAACACGTATATGCAAAGCTGTGAAATACAGCACATTGCATTTGTCCCCACATTCTGTGTACTTGTAAAAACAGAGGTTGTACCGATTAAAATGAATAGTCACTGATAATCAGTGATGTAAATATGCTGCATCGAAAAACTGGTGGATTGCTACACTTTTTCAACCGAATCGGCTCAATTCTTATTATGCTGAACATTGAGTTGAAGATATATAGCTCGCAATAAAAGTATATTTTATCATACTTTTAATTTGGCAGCATCAAAAATTATTCTTATTTTTGCGGAAAAGTTTATTATGTCAGACTATGGAACTGAAAGATATAATGAAACAACGCAGGGAGACATTGTCTCTGACACAGCAAGACCTTGCGGAGATGGCGCAAGTCGGACTTGCTACAATCAAAGACATTGAACGAGGCAAGGGTAACCCCGCGCTCAACACCGTAAAGAAGATTCTTGATGTTCTTGGCATTGAAATTGAATATCGCATAAGGCAGACTGTATGAAACAGCTTGAAGTTTATTATAATGATGTAAGGGCTGGGATTCTTTCAGAACAGCATCCCGGCGCAGGCTATTCTTTCCAGTATGACGAGGAATATCTCAATTCTGCTATGCCACCTATCTCGGTAACTTTGCCCAAGCAGCTTGAGGTATATAGTTCTGAAAACCTATTTCCATTTTTCTCAAATATGCTTCCTGAGGGAGCCAACCGCCGTGTGATATGCCGAAATCTAAAGATTGACGAAAATGATTTTTTCGGATTACTTGAAGCGATGGCTGACAGAGATTTCATTGGAGCCGTTAATGTAAGGAGGATTAACAATGATTGATATAAACAAATGCCCGTCTTCTCTCACAGAGGGATTTGATACTTATAGCCCTAAAGCAGCTAAATCTCTCTTTGGAAGGACTAAAGTAAATCCGATACTCGGTTTTGATATTGATGAATTCCGAAACGTTGGAGAAATAGTTGATGCAATGCACCGCATCTCGGTTTCCGGTGTGCAGGAAAAATTTCCGGCTGTAATAAATGACGGCGTGATAACTATTGCAGGCGACAAAGATCGTTCGACACATATACTTAAACCCGCTCCTTGGGATAAGACACTTCGTGAGCGTAAGATGATTCCTGCCAACGAGCACCTTACCATGCAGATTGCCTCACAGGTTTATGGGATACAGACTGCGGCTAACGGATTATGCTTTACGCCTAATGGACAACCGGTATATATTACTCGCCGTTTCGATATACTCACCGATGGGTCAAAACTGCCAATGGAGGATTTTGCATCGTTAATAGGCAAAAATGAGCAGACTACTGGAACGCAATTCAAATATAACGGATGTTACGAGGATATAGCCAAAGCGATAAGAGCAAATGTCGCCGCATGGATGGTCGACATGGAGAGGTTCTTTGAACTTGTGGTTTTCAATTATATCTATGCCAATGGTGACGCTCATCTTAAAAATTTTTCTCTTATTCTTGATGGTCAGGATTACCGCTTGGCTCCTGCCTACGACCTGCTCAACACAAGCCTTCATGTGAATGGAGATGATCTCGGTCTTGACGGAGGTTTATCACCTGAAATAGAAAAGAGCGACATGTACGACAGAACCGGGCATCCCTGCCGCCTCGATTTTGAGAGATTCGGAGCCAAGATTGGTTTGGTGAAGAAACGTATTGATCGAATCTTAAACAGATACATTGCATTACCGGATGAAGCAAGTCAACTTGTTGACCGCAGCTTTCTCTCAGACAAACTGAAGCGCAACTATATCCGCATCGTAAACGAACGGATATGCCGTTTCAACAGGACTTCCGAATAATCCCACCTGAATAAAACCACAATGAAATGTCAAAAACAAAATTAAAAAAACATCTGTCAACTCTTTCAAAAGAACAGGTAGTCGATATAATGCTCCAGTTATATGATGCGAGCAAAGAGGCTAATGCTTGGCTTGAGTTTTATCTTGAACCCAATTGCGGAGCAGAACTTGAAAAGTACAAGAAGGCAATCCGTAGTCAGTTCTATGGACGGAATGACTGGCCTAAAGATCCAAGTTTCAGAGAATGCAATAAACTGATAACTGCGTTCAAGAAACTCATACCCGACCCCAACGCAATTACAGACCTGATGCTATATTATGTGGAACAAGGATGTAGTCTGACAGCTCAGTTTGGAGATTATGACGAACCATTTTACACAGCATTGGAAAATAACTTCAATAAAGCAGTCAAATTCATATCGTCTAACGGACTAATGTCTGACTATTCCTCTCGCATGAAAAAGATGATAGAATCGGTCGAATGTTGCGGGTGGGGATTCCCTGATACATTATGGGACATCTATTACGAATATGCAGAAGATTGAATCGGATTTCTACTACGCAAATCAGTAATTATCGCTATCTTTGCAGGTACAAAAACACAGACCTGAGAAGGTCAAGATTAGCGAGTTATAGAAGGTATGACGGAGCGATTTCGGGGCTTTGTATCCGAAAATCCGCAATCCGTTGAGCGACAACATGTTCTATGCACCGCATCGGCAGGTAATTAGTTGATAGTCAATGCTTTACATTGATAACATTTGACTGTTACTGAACGATAAAACTTAAATCTTACAAGAACGCCTAATGCTGATAACTGTCAGTGTTAGGCGTTTTT
>JAIDJW010000046.1 GCA_029052015.1 Paramuribaculum sp.
ACAGGGTGCCGGTTGCGGGAGTGAGTGTGATTCCGGGGGTAGTGGTGTAGTAAATCTCGTACTCGCCGGCAATCTCGGCCTCGGGAGTGATGTGCACGATCACCTTGCCGGGCTGCGAGTCGTCGATATCGAATTTCACTCTGCCGCTGATTCTCTCTTTCGGATTCTCGGGAGTTTCGGGCATCTCTACTACCATGACATACATAGAGCTTACGGCACCGTTTTTCTTGCCCTCTCTTGCGTATGCGCTGATGTTTGCGGCCTCGGTGAACTCAACGGGGACCTCGTACCTGGTCCACTGCTCCATAGGCTTGGTGGCGTCGGCGGTCCAGAAAATCTCTGCTCCCTCGGCAGCTGTCATAGTCACCGTGGTTTTGCCAGACTCGGCCTTAACACCGAATGCAACTGTGCCGGCGGGTTTGCCGAGCTTCATGTCGATGTATGTCGGCGCGCTCTGCTCATAGCCCTCGGCGGTGGCATACATAGTGATGTAGCAGTCGGAGGTTACGGCAAAGGGCTGTGCGTAGACATTCCACTTCGCGTCGCTGCCGGGCTTGCTGCCGTCAGCCGACACATAATAATATATGGTGGCGCTTTCGGGATCGGCAATCGGACAGTGCAGGCGCACTGTGGTCGAGGGATAGAACTCAACTGTGGTGATGCCGTCGGCAGTCACGGGGTCAACAGTGATGTTGCCGGTGAACGAAGGCACAACCGGCTCCGATGATTTCACTTTCTCGACTTCGAGGGGCCAGAGCTCTATCTGTCCCTGCTCGTCAAGCATGGCAAAGCCTGTGATGTTGTAGTATGCCGCGGCGCTCTGGTCGGTTTCGTCCCAGTTGAATGACGGCTGCAGAATGTTGTGGTTTACAGGGATGTCAATTCCCGCGCCTTTTTCGGTTGTCAGCTTCCATTCGGTGTCGTGGTTGTCAATTCCGTCCTCGCTTTCAAATGCGCTGCCGGTGAGTCTCACGCCTGTTATTTTGACGAAGCGGCGGGCGTTTGCAGGAGTAATCACGGTCACCACGTCAGGCTCGAACTCGATGTCCTTGTCAAGCTCGGCGGGGCGGGTTTCGGATGATGCGCTGAAGAACGGAGCATATTCCGCAGTAATGTTGGCTCCGCGCACAATCCGGTTGTTTTCGGTGTTGATGATGTTGGCTTCCACAATAAAGTCGCTCACATAGTTGCCCACCTTTTCCTGCTCGGGGTCTATGCCGGTTTCGGCATCAATGTGGATGGGCAGGTAGTGGCCCTGGGTGCCGCGGACAAATACATATTCGCCGCCTTTGGCAGCCACGCGTGCGGTGCCGGTGAAGTGGTAGGGCACACCCTCCTCAGCCTGGTCGAGGAAGTTGACGATATAGCGGCGGTCGTTGGCGCGGCGGGTGTATATCTGCTCGGCCATTGCTCCGGGCAGGCCGCCGGTAACTGCAATGAACGCCTTGACAATAGTGTTTGTCTTGACGGTTATGGGATTGTCGTATGCCTTGCGGGTGCTTGACGCCTGCATCGGGTCGGTGCCGTCGGTGGTGTACCAGATGGTGGCCTTCTGCGCGTCAACTCCTTCGGGCAGGCTCATTGTAAGGGTGGCTTCGGTGACAAACTGCGAACCCTCCACTCCGTCGCCGCTGAGGGTGAGAACCGGAGCCGCAGGTGCGGTGACATTCTTTATGGAGAAGTCAATGAACGCAAGGGCATATTTCGGATTGCCGCTTTCGTCCTCGCCGTTGCGGAGCACCACTCCCTCGATGTCGTAGCGGGTCTGCGAGTCATACACTGTTCCCCAGCCCTGGCTCATCTCAAACACCTGGTTGATGTTGAGAGTCGGCTTGCCGGGAATCTCGAGAGTGTAGACATAGCGGTCGGTGTCATCGTTCGCAGCCGACATATTGCCGTCGGTACGGCTCACAAGCACATTGTTCACGCGGTAGCGCACCATGCGGTCGCTCTCGGTGAATCCTGCGAGGTCGTCGGCAAGTGCATCCTTCTCAACAGGCTGCCACTCCTCGCCCTGGATTTCCTCGGGGGTAGCGGGCTGTGCGTTGAGCAGCTGCACTGTGCGGCTGAAGCCGGTGGCGTAGCCGCGAAGATTGCCCAGCTCGGTGCGGTCGGCGATGAGGGCGAAGTTGGTGATGATGTCACCTACCTCAAGTCTGCGCGGGCTCTCGCCGGCGCGGTCAGCCATGGCAACCGGGGCTTCCCAGCCGTTGGCGTTGTAGAGCAGCAGCGAGTGGGCGCTCTTTTCAGCGGTGGTGTAGGGCGCGTCGGCATCCTCAGGCTGAAGGTCGCGCAGGTAGAGATAGTGCGGGGTTATGGCGCGCACCTGGGCGCTGCCTGTGTAGCGGTGATATTCCACAGCATCGGCCTGAGCGGCGTCCTCAGGGTCAGGGAGATTGTCGTTGCCGAGGTAAGCCTCCTTGAATTCGGCGATGCTTGCCATAGCCTCAGCCTGATGGTGGACGAATTTCACTCTCACGGGCTGGCTGGCGATGTTGTTGCGCACATAGCGCACGCTGAGGTCGCACACTTCATCAGCAAAGTCCTCGGCGGTAATCTTGATGACAGGATTGTCGCCGGTCATGCTCACCGGAGTCTTCTCGACACCGTTGACAGTGTAGCGGCACTCGGTGCCTTGACGCACACCTGTCGCATCGGGATAAACGGTGAAGTTGTCGGAAATCACGTTGACGGTGATATAGCCGTTGGCGATATCGGTCTCGTTGGCGGTGATGCTGTTGGGCGCGCGCAGCGAGGGCACTTTCACCGCGCCGGTGGGCAGCACCACTATTTCGCCCTCGGCGTAGCCAACAAAGCCTTCAAGGGTGTAGCGCACACCGTTGCAGAGAGTGTTTATGATGTCGGAGTACTCAGGGGCTGTGAGCAGGCGTCCGTATGTCTTGACCGTGCGTCCGGTCGATGATGTGAACTGGTTTGTAGAGTTGTCGAATGTCATGCCGCGGAGCACCACCTTGCGGTTGAAGTCGGAGCGCTCCACTTCGTTCACCTCCTTGAGATCGGTGTTCCATCCGGCGGCTTCCGATGTCTCAGCCTCGCTGAGGAATGCGGTGTAGTCCATGGCGGCGGTGGTTACCCACAGCTCGGGCAGTCCGCTCTCAATGCCGCGCACAACTCCCGTGATGCCGCGGGCAGGCACAGTCAGCACTTTGCCGGCCTCAATGTCGGCGAAGTTGAAATAATTTGCGGGAAACACTCGCAGACCCTCCTCGCGCTCGCCGCGGAGCTTGATTGCGCGTCCCTGCGCGTCGGTCACATACACAAAGCGTGTTGTTGTCTGCTGGTTGCTGTTGGGCACCACTGTGTGGTAGGCGCCGACAATGCGCAGCGGCTCGGTGAGGGTGACGAGGTCCTCGTCTGCCACTCCGTCAAGTGCGAGAGTGGCATCCTTGGTGGTGATTTTTTCGAAGTCGCGCGAGGTGTGGTTGGGAGTGCTCTTGCCATCGGTTTCGCGCACAAAGAGGCGGCCGGTGGATGTCACCTTGTAGCCGCCCTCGGGCCACGGAGTCCACTTACCCTCGGCGGGAGTCTGCGACCAGATGCCGTTTACAGGCTCGATAAACTGATATTCAAACTGCGGATTCTCGGTCTGCATGGTAGACTTGGCTGTCACGCCAACATTGTTGCCGATAAAGCTGACAATGCCGGTGCCTGTCACAGCCGTTCCCGCAGCATTGTCAACCTCCACTTCCGGAGCCTCGAGAACTCCTTTCGCCTCACCTTTTTTGGTGAGGAAGATGTAGTAAGGAGTACCTTTTTTCTTCAGTACGTCGGTGTATGTAGTTGACATAGAACCTTGGGAGTTTGCAACGTAAGTTGTCGTCTGGCTGAATGCCTGTAGCTTGGTGGTGTATCCGTCGGCAATGTCAGGCATACCTTCTTCCCAGAGATTCGGTGATACAATATTGCTTGCGCTAACTTTGGAGTCGCTGGCAGAAACTGCTCCGGGACCAAAACGGTAATAAGACTCAATATTTGTGCCAGTGGTACACTTGAGATGTATTTGCGGTGTGTTTGATGTGTACGTCAATGTTTTGGTAGCTTCGTTCCAGGTCTGTCCCTCGATGGCTGTGGTTTTTTCAACGTCAATTTCGGGAGCAGGAAGACGATTTATTACTACCTTGAGTTTTGACTCATCACTTGTTCCAGAAGGATTGTAGCCCTTTACACGGACATTAAACGAATATGAATCTCCGAAAGCAGAAACGGTATTATTTACCGGAGCTCCGGCATAAGGAGCTATAGCGCTTGATATCCATTTTGTTTTTGCATCTTTGGCGGCAGTGGAAGTAACACCGGATTCCGGAACTGCATTTGTTACAGGGAGAGTAGTCTCGTCAGCAAGCGTCCAGTAATATTTCTCGGCTCTTTCTGTGACAGGAGTTGCAAACTCAGTGTTGGGCATATTGTAAATAGTAGCCTGATAGTAGTCACGCCCTGCTTCGGCATCAGGCTCAAGCCATTCTGTGATATTGGAAGCTTTCTTGGTAAGTACAGGTGCTTCCTTCGGTGGCTCCGGCTTTTTGGGATTCCAACGGACTTCAATACGTGCTATATAACACGTATTTGAATTCATTTTTATTTCAAGTGACTTCTGAGGCGTAGTGGTTTGTATAGTGTAACTTGTTGGCTTATCACCAATGCCTGGCTTTATTGTACAAATATTTTCATCAACCGCAGAGAACGCATTTGCTACGCCGTTACTGTTTACGGAGTGAGCTTGTGTGCCATTGCTATTTACCCATATCATTATCTGTTCAATGTTTCCATACTTTGCCTCGAAATGCAGAGTCTTTGCACTCGCAGTCTTCAATGATATGTAAGGTCCTGAAGCATACTTATAGGTCAATAAACCGGCGTATGTTTTATAGCTACTGCTATATGTGCCCCTTTCAACAGTATACATCATCATATAGTCAACGTTGGTGTAACCTGTTGTTTTGGAATATTTCCTCAGACCGGCAATTTTTGTTGCGGTTGATGTGCTTGTGCTAGGGGACGTTGGTGTCATGGTTGTGAAATTAGTCGGCTCACCGGTTTGGGATGGAAAAGCAGTGGCATACGAGGTGGAAGTGACGCCGGTCCCTGTGGAAAGTATCTGTGTTCGATCCGTAGACCAAAACACCATGTTTTCATTCCACGCCTGTGATGAGAAATACACCATCAGGAGCGAAAGCATTAGTAAAAGTTTTTTCATATACATTCCTGTATTTGATTGGTTAATAAATAAGTGAATTTCCGTGAGTGATGTATGGATCGGCGCTCCATACTATAGCGCCGCTCCATATTCGCCAACCGCAGTGCGGTTGCTTTGCAGATAGCCCCACATTGGAGCGCAGCGACTATGTGGGGAAAGTGATGGATTATGGATGTGGAGCTTCGGAGAAGCGACTTTAATAAGGCCGTTTCTACGAAGCTCATGTTGTCGTATATGGTGCTGTCCCCACACTCCGCTGCGCTCCGTGTGGGGTTGCCAACGAGCCCGCTGCTCCGCAGCGGTTCTTCCTCCTGCATCCCTCCCGTGTCGCGGAGGGGATAGCTGCTGCGCAGCCGGGAGGTGCATGGCACCGTTTCAGGTGTAGCCACATGCAAGCGGTGCTGCGCACCGCGCAGCTTGTGGTAAAAGGTTCGTTTAATGGGTGTTGCTACAGCGTAGCAAATCTGTTGGTGGCTGATTTGCTGCTCTGCAGCAATCTCTTGTGTGTGGGGGCTCTGCCGCTGCCGTGCGCCCATGCATGGATCGGCGCTTTTTAAGCGCCGTGTGCTACTGTCGGCGGTTGATAATCGCGAAGCGCTTTGCTTGCAAAGAAACCGCCGCTCCATATATGATGGTCGCGAAAAAAATAAATAAGAAGATTCAGACCGCGAGGTTATCTCGCTGTCTGTTAAAGGGTTACCACATAGGTGGGGGGGGGTAGATGCCGCCCTGCTCATATCCCCGGTAATAATGGCGTTATATTTCCTGTAATATAATTCCAACTGTATAATAACTATAATCACATCTGCAGGTATGTAACCTTGCGCGGCAAAGGTAATGATTATCTGCAAACCGGCAAAATAAATCTTTCCCTCGCCGCTATCTGACCCGCAAGGACATGGTAGGCAGATATGTGGAGCTGCCGTGCGCCCATGCTGCTACGCAGCGGTTCTTCCTCCTGCATCCCTCTCGTGTAGCGGAGGGGATAGCTGCAGCGCAGCCGGGAGGTGCAGAGCACCGTTTCAGGTGTAGCCACATGCAAGCGGTGCTGCGCACCGCGCAGCTTGTGGTAAAAGGTTCTTTTAATGGGTGTTGCTACAGCGTAGCAAATCTGTTGGTGGCTGATTTGCTGCTCTGCAGCAATCTCTTGTGTGTGCGGACTATACCCCAAGCTGCGCGCAGCTCTGCCGCGCTTGCATGGGGCTATACTTGACACGCCGCCCTGCGGCTTGTGGCGGCTCTGCCGCTGCCGCGCGCCCATACATGGATCGGCGCTTTTTAAGCGCCGTGTGCCGCTGCCGGCGGACCTTCTATGCCCGCTCTCACACCAGGCGGAGGAGCTCGGCGGGGGTGGTGATGATGTTGTCGGCATAGTGGTCGCTGAGCTCGCTCTCTGAGCGGAAGCCCCAGGTGACGCCGCATGACTCGACGCAGGCCCGTCGGGCGGTGTCCATGTCAACTCCGGAGTCGCCGACATAAAGCACGTCGCTCTTGGGCGTGGGGCATTTGGAGAGGATGTCAAACACTATTGACGGGTCGGGCTTTACGGGCCAGCCTTCTTTGTGTCCCTCCACCGCCGCCCACTTGTAGTGGGGGAAGAAGGCGTCGATGAGCCGCGTCACTGCCGACTGGTACTTGTTGGATGCCACCGCTATGCTTATTCCTTCGGAGGTGAGATGGTCAAGCAGATCGTGTATGCCGGGGTATGGCTCTGTGAGGTCGGTGCAGTGTTCGTTGTAGTAGTCGGTGAAGTGGTGGCGCATTTTCTGGAGATTGACATCGTTGCGCTCCTCCTCGGGGAGTATGCGCTCAAGGAGTTTGGTAACGCCGTTGCCTACAAAGTAGGGGTATGACGCCGGGGCATGGGTGGGAAATCCGCATTGGGCGAGGGCGTGGTTTGATGCTGCCGCGAGGTCGGCGATAGTGTTGAGCAGTGTGCCGTCGAGGTCGAATATGACAAGTTTTTTCATAATTAAGCTCTAAAAAGGATAGCCCACGGAGAAGTGGAATGTGGCGTCGCGTCCCCATCGTGGATGAATGATAGGCCATTTTTCCTGATTCACGGCGGGATTATATGCTTTCATGCCGAGGTCAAACCGCAGCAGGAAGTATTCAAAGTCGAGTCGCAGGCCGGCGCCGTAGCTTGCGGCAATCTGCTTCCAGAATGTGTTGAAGTGAAACATCCCTCCGGGCTGGTTCTCGTAGTTGTGGATGGTCCATATATTGCCGGCGTCGGCAAAAATCGCGCCTTCAAACACCCAGAATAGTTTCATGCGGTACTCGGCGCTGAGTATCAGGCTTATGTCGCCGCACTGGTTGATGAAGTCGGTGACGCTGTTTCGGGCGTCGTAGCTGCCGGGGCCGAGTGTTCTCACTCCCCAGCCTCTGACACCGTTGGCTCCGCCGGCATAGAATCGTTTTTCAAAGGGGAGCACGCGCGAGTTGCCGTAAGGCACTCCGATGCCTCCTCCTACTCGGAAGGCGAGGGTGTGGCGGTCGGCGAGGGTGTGGGTTAGCGACAGGTCAACCTCGGCTTTAGCGTACTGCGAATATGCTATGCCGAAAACCTTGTAAACTCCGTCGGCGCGCTTCTGACGGCTGATTGATGAGAGGGCGTAGAGGAGGTTGCCGCCGGTTTCTGCCGCCGCGCGCAGGCTGTAGGTGAATGCCTGGGGGGTGGTGCGCCTTATGTTGGCTGCGGGTATGCGGCGGTTTGTGCGGTAGTAGGTGTAGCCCGCGCGCATGATGAAGTGGTCCTCGTAGCTGTAGCGGAGCAGGGGATTGGTGGGGGCTATCTGGTTGATGAAGTCGATGGTGCTTTCGGGCAGATACACATAGTTGATGTTTAGCAGGTCGAATGTGCGCCGCTCGCGGTTGGAGCGTGCAGTCCATTTGTATTTCCATGCGGCGCCGGCGATAATGCGGGTGTACTCGGGGCGCTCCTGGTAGTTGAACGACACCGCCAGCTCTGTCACAGCCTTGACTCTCTGCTTGAACCGCCGCGACAGGAACGGAAACTGGAATTTGGGGAATGTGATGCCGGTTTCTGCGGCGTACTCTGTGTAGCGGTCGTTGATGAGGCCCGACAGGTTGCCGCTTAGGCTCTCGTAGTTCATCCTGAATTTGGCGTTGAATAGCTCTGACCGCTTGCCGAGATTGCGGTGGGTGTAGGTGAGTCCGATTCCGAATCCGAGGTCGCCTTCGGAGTTGGTGCCTTCAAGCTCGAATGTCACCCCCTGCTTCTTGTTGCGCGTCAGATATATGTATGCGTCAAGCAGTTGCTGCCCGTCTGCCGCTCCGGCAGGCACCATCTCAATGTTTATCGACCTGATTATGCCGAGCTGGGCGAGCGCCTCGTATGTGCGGTCGCTCTCTGCCGCGCGGTAAAGGGTGCCTGGCTCTATGAAGCATTTTTCTTCAAGCACTTTGGGCTTTATATACTTGTCGTCGGTGTAAATGACGTTTATATTCTTGTAGGCGACGGTGTCGGTCCAGTCGGCGGGTGATTTTCCGGCATCGGTGACAAAGTACACGCTCCTCACCATATATGTGGGGTGGGTGGCAGCTGAGTCGGCGGGGGCGGAATGAGACTGGCGCGGAGGTCGCACAGTCATTGTAAGCTCCACGTCCATGGAGTTTTCTGCGGTGTCGGCAAAGAATGTGATGTATTCCTTTGTAAATGCGTAGTAGCCCCTGTTGCGCAGACGCGATGCGATGAGGGCCCGCTCGGCATCGAGGCTGTTGCGGTCAAAAAGGTCGCCGGGCTGCAGGGTGAACAGCGCTGAGTCGCCCATCACCAGCCGCGCCAGGGCGGTGTCGGGTATGTCGTAGGCTATCGATGAAATTGTGCGCGGGGAGCCGGCGCTGACGTTGTAGCTCACCTTCATGCGGCGTCGGTCGGGTTGCGGCAGAGTGTCGACAGCCACTGCCGCATCCATGAATCCGCGGTTGATCAGCGCCATCCTGAGCTGCCGGGCTGAGGCGGCTGTGAGCTCGGAATCATAGATGACCGGGGGCTGCCCGAGGCGCCGCAGCCACCGGTTGTACCACCGCGAGGTGTCGGCTCCCGATAGGCTGTAGGTGGCGAGCTGGAGCTTGAGAAATCCGAGCACCTTGTGGTTGGGGCTCTGACGCAGATAGTTGACGAGTTCATCCGGCTTCACTGTGCCTGTAGTGTCGGACACATTGATATCCACATCTTCAAGGAGATATTTGCCGGCGGGCACATGCTTGACCGGGCTACAGCTCCACAGTGTTGCCGCAAGTGCTACGGCAACGGCTGTGAATATTGCGTGGATGTCGGTCAATTTGTGCTTCACAAGGCTGCAAAGTTACTCATTAATCGCTAATTTTGCAGCCGCAATCCACATAATGGCTATGAATAATATCTTTGTAAAGCTATTTATAACCTTTTTTAAAATAGGGGCATTTACATTTGGCGGCGGATGGGCTATGATTTCCATTATCGAGAAGGAAATCGTTGACAAGCACCGGTGGCTCGCCCGCGAGGAGTTTCTTGACCAGCTTGCCGTGGCGCAGTCGATGCCGGGCATTCTTGCGGTGAATATCTCGGTGGCGGTCGGTGACAAGCTGCGGGGCACCCGCGGGAGTGTCTGCGCCGCGCTCGGCACCATCCTGCCCTCGTTTATGATAATTCTCGCCATAGCGATATTCCTCACTCCCGAAGCTATAAAGAGCAATGACACTCTGAGCCGCATATTCAAGGGCATACGCCCGGCGGTGGTTGCCCTGATAGTGGCGCCGGTAATCAGCTCGGCCAAATCGGCTAAGATAGGGTGGAAAACCGTGGCTATACCCATTGTGGTGGCTCTGCTTATATGGAGCAAGCTGCCGGTGGTGTCAAGCCCTATATTATGGATAGTGGCAGGCGGCGCCGGAGGTTATATCTGGTTCAGAAAGCATCTCAAGGCTCTGCGCAATGCCGACAGCGCGAAAGGAGGTGGGCAGGCATGATATATCTCAAACTCGTCTGGGCTTATCTGAAGATAGGGCTCTTCGGATTCGGCGGCGGCTATGCTATGCTCGCACTCATCGAAAGGGAGATTGTGGGCCCCGGGTGGATTACCGGGCAGATGTTTACCGACATTGTGGCTATCTCGCAGATGACTCCCGGACCCATAGGCATCAACAGCGCCACTTACATAGGATATGTTGCGCCCGGAGCATCGTCGTCGGCATTATCATCGCCGCTGTGGGGCATACTCGGGTCGATACTCTGCACGCTTGTGGTAGTTGTGCCCTCGTTCATACTCACGATATACGCCAGCCACTTTATTACGCGCCACCGTGAGAGCGCCATCGTAAAGGGAGTGTTCACCGGATTGCGTCCGGTGGTTGTGGGGCTTATAGCGAGCGCGGCGCTGCTGCTGATGAACAGCGCCAACTTCGGCAGCACCCCGGCGGAGGTGATTCCCGGCATAATAATATGTGTGGCGGCATTCTGCCTCGTTTATTTTGCAAAAATCCACCCGATAATAGTGATTTTACTCGCAGGAGCGGCAGGTTACATAATATTCTGATGAAAAAAGAGCACTTCAGTTCATATAAGGAAACAACCGATTTTCTTTTCGGTCAGCTCGCGGTGTTTCAGCGCGACGGCGGCAGCGCATACAAGCCGGGACTCGACACGGCGCGCGCGCTTGATGACGCTTTCGGCAATCCTCACCGTCGCTACCGCACCATTCATATCGCAGGCACCAACGGCAAAGGCTCCACAGCCCATACATTGGCAGCCATTCTGCAGTGCGCCGGCTACCGCACGGGGCTATACACGTCGCCCCATCTGGTCGACTTCCGCGAGCGCATCAGAGTTGACGGCAAGATGATAGACGGTGATGCCGTTGTTGACTTTGTAAACCGCTATCTTGACATGGAGCTGCCGCTGCATCCGTCATTCTTCGAGCTGACAATGACCATGGCTTTCGAGCACTATGCCAATAGTGGCGTAGATGTTGCAGTGATTGAAACAGGACTCGGAGGCCGGCTCGACAGCACCAATATAATAAGTCCTGAGCTCGCGGTAATCACCAACATATCTTTTGACCACACGCAGTTTTTAGGCGACACCCTCGAAAAAATCGCGGTCGAAAAGGCGGGAATCATCAAGCCGGGGGTGCCGGTTGTTATAGGCGAGGCCGCAGGCGGAGTGCGCAAGGTTTTTGAAGAAAAGGCGCGAAGTTGCTGCAGCGACATCGTTTTCGCGCAGGATTGCGGCGAAATCACGGCTTCTGACGCCGATGACTGCGGCAACAATGTCTACACTACCGCACATTTCGGCACCATAGCCGCCGAACTCAGCGGCGAGTGGCAGCGACGCAATGCCGCCACCATACTGGAGGCGGTGAAGCAGCTCCGTGAAGCCGGATTCAATATACCGGACACGGCGGTGGCAGAGGGCTTTGCCAAGGTATGTGAGCTGACAGGACTTGCAGGCAGGTGGATGAAAGTAGCCGAAGAGCCGCTGACAGTGTGCGACACCGGACATAATACCGGAGGCTGGACCCTCATCGCTCCGCGGCTCGCCGCGCATGGCGGAATCAAGCGCATGGTTGTCGGTTTTGTCAACGACAAGGATATAGGCGGCATACTTGAGATAATGTCGTCGATACCCGATGCGGTGTACTACTTTGCGCAGGCATCGGTCAACCGGTCTCTGCCTGCGGAGCGGCTTAAAGAGCAGGCGGCCCTCAAAGGGATTGAAGGGCAGAGCTATGCCTCGGTTGAGGAGGCATATAAAAAAGCCCTCGCCGACAGCGGCAAGGGCGATATGATTTTTATCGGCGGATCAAACTTTACAGTCGCCGACTGGCTCAGCGCACGGCGATAGTCTCGATCTCAACGAGCACCTGCTTGGGAAGCTCGCGCACGGCAACAGCCGAGCGTGCGGGGTAGGGAGCGGTGAATTCGTTGCCGTACACCTCGTTCATCTCACCGAAGAGGCTCATGTCGGCAAGGAATACGGTTGTCTTCACCACATTGTCGATGCTCAGGCCTGCCTCGGCGAGGATAGCCTTGATATTTGAGATTGACTGCGCGGTCTGAGCCTTGATGCCTTCGGGAATCTCGCCGGTAGCGGGATTGACGGGAATCTGACCGGAAATAAACACCATGTTGCCCAGATCGATTGCCTGGCTGTAGGGTCCGATAGCTGCGGGAGCTGCTGTTGTTGCTACTTGTTTTTTCATAATGCAGTTGGTTTTTTTAGATGGATATATTGAGAGATGTTATATTGGTTTTGTCTGCTACATCCGTCATCGCTGAAGTCATGTTTTCGGCAAGCGACACGGCATCGGCGAATTCGTTGTCAAATTCCGGTATGAAATCCGATGAGCCCACGCTCTGAAGCCTGCGCATTATCTCGCCGCAGGTGAGGGAGCTGACATCCATAGCGGGCTGGAGAGGATGCTCTCCGAAATCTCCTGGATGTGCCAGAAAGTTTATGAGCCCCGCACGATGCAGACTCAGCACTATGGGAGTGACAAGGCTTATCGGCAACTTGTATCGTTGGGCTATTTCAGTGGCGGTCATCGGCGGCAATGTCTCGGCAAAGCGTTTGGCTATGACAGCCATTACCGCAAGAATGACCTTGCGTCGGTAGTCGAGCGAAATGTTGTTGACATCTATATAATAATTGAATTGGCCTGCGTTTTGTGACGCATAGCATAGCAATGCGCCAATGAGAGTTATCAGCCACACGAGCTGCGACCATATAAGCAGCAGCGGCAGGAAAGAGAAGCTGCCGTATATGGCGTTGTAGCGTGTCACATACATCTGGCCTGTAACAAAAAGCCATTGGAGTATCTGAAAAGCCACGGCAACAAAAAAGCCGACAACAAGGGCGTTTACAACCTTTACCTTTGTGTTGGGTATGAGTATATATGCTCCGGCAAAAAAGAGGCTTGTCAATATGAGGCTGCACAGGTCGATAAGCCAGTTTATGGCAGGGCGTATGAAGTCGAAGTCAAGAAGGTGCTGCAGCGTTGACGACATCAGGAGCGTAAGCCCCGCGCTGCATATCATAAGCACCGGCAGCACGAGCAAAATAGCTATATAATCGGTAATCTTGCGCCATATCGAGCGCCCTGAACGCACATCCCAGATGCTGTTGAATGCATCTTCGGCGCTCATCAGCAGAGATATGAGGGTCCAGAGCAGGAACACTATGCCTACTCCCACAAAAATCCCTTCAGATGCCTGGCTCAGATACGAATCGACAAATCCGAATGCAGCCTCAAGCGCCTTGTGCTGCGAGGGCAGAGAGTAATAAAGCTGCTGCTGAAGGAGATCCTGAAAGCCAAATCCGCGAGCTATCGCGAGCAGGAGAGCGAGTGCGGGCACAAGCGCCAGAAGAGTGCGGAATGTCATCGCGCAGGCCTGTGTCTGCAAGTCGGCGTTAAGAAACCCTCTCACTGACAGGTTGGCTATCTTCACCGCCTTGACCTTCCATGTTTCACGGCTGTCGCGCCACACTCCCCCCGCGCAATAATCGTATGCGGCCTTGATTCGCTCCGCTATGCGTGCGAGTTTAGACCCTTTGTCGGAAGTGGTGTCAGATTGCTGCGACATGATTATATAACGTATGCCACTCGGGATTATGTTTGTATCTTTATTGCAACGGAATACAAAAGTAACCAAAATTTTCGTAATTTTGTGACTCAATGCATCACTATGTCAGGTAAATTGAAAAAAGTAAAGGCGTTACTGGGATTTTCAGGGCCGGAGTTTCGCACCGGGCTTGTGCTCAGTGGCGGAGGCGCCCGCGGTTTTGCTCATGCCGGCGCTATAAAGGCGCTCAATGAAATGGGTATAAAACCCGATATAATAGCGGGAGTGAGCGCCGGCTCTGTAGCTGCAGTGATGTATTCCGCGGGAATTTCTCCGGAAAAGATGCTCGAGCTCTTTCATGATGCGCGTTTTTCCGATTTTTGCGAGCTGTCTGTGCCTAAGGACGGCTTTTTTCGTCTTGACCGGTTCAAAAATTTTCTTCGCAAGCATATCCCTTACGCCAATCTCGAGGACCTTCCCGTTCCGGTTGTCATCGGAGCTACCAATATCGACGAGGGGTCCAAGGCTGTGTTTGAGTCCGGTCCGCTCGTCGAGCGTGTGGCGGCATCCTGCAGTATTCCCATTGTGTTCAAGCCGGTGAAGATTGACGGTGTGAGATATGTTGACGGAGGAGTGCTCCACAACCTGCCGGCATGGACCATACGCGACAGGTGCAAATATCTTATCGGCATCAACTGCTCGCCGCTATCAAAAACCACTGTGAAAAATACCATATTGGATATAGCCATGCGCTCCTACGAACTTATGGCCAAGACAAATGTCATACACGATATGGAAATCTGTGATATTGTTATCCGAAATGAGGAGATTGCCCGCTACAAGGTGTTCAATCTGAAGCAGATTGAAAAGGTGTTTGAGAGCGGCTACCGCGACACCATGAACTATTTGCTCGAACACGGCTTCAAGCGTCCCGCAACGGACATACAGACATTATCATCGAAAAATGATCAATACCAATCATAAATGGACAGAAAACCAATCATCTATCAGCTCATACCGAGACTGTTTACGAATTATACCCCTAATTGTGTGCCGGGAGGAAATATTGCCCGCAACGGTGCCGGAAAACTCAATGACATCAACCGCGACGTGCTCGCCTCTATCAAGGCGCTCGGAGTAACTCATGTATGGTACACCGGGGTGCTTGAGCACGCGCAGTGCAGCGACTATACCGCCTACGGAATTGAGCGCGACAACCGCCATGTGGTAAAAGGCCAGGCCGGTTCGCCGTATGCAATCAAGGACTATTACGACATCGATCCGGACCTTGCCGTGAGTGTGCCCGACCGTGTGCAGGACTTCGAGG